>JALHPA010000135.1 GCA_022842745.1 Pirellulales bacterium | reverse complement strand
GATTCCGCGGACCATCGACTATGCGGCTTTGGAACGGGCGACTGGAGTCCGCAAGGACGACGCTCGCAGCGACGTCTTTTTCCTCGGTTGCATCTACTACAACATGCTGGCGGGCGCGCCTCCGCTGCAGGAGACACGAGACCGCTCGCAGCGGCTGAGCAAGACGCGGTTCACCAATATCGTCCCCTTGGGGGACGCGGCGCCGTCTATTCCAAAAGTGATCGTCAAGGTCTGCGGCAAGGCGATGGCCCTCAACCCGGACGACCGTTACCAGACTCCGAGCGACTTTCTGACCGATTTATCCGCCGTCGCCCAACAACTGTCGTCGGCGGCAGCCGGCGGAGAAAGCGCGCCAGGCATCGCGACAGGCCAGGTGTTCAAGCAGCGCACCGTGATGGTTGTGGAATCGAGCACCGCCCTGCAAGATACGTTTCGCGAGCTATTCAAACGAATGGGATATCGGGTGTTGGTCACCAGCGACCCCCATCGTCCCGGCAACTCGTTTACGGATCGGGATCGGCCAGCCGATTGCGTCGTTTTCAGCACCAGCGACCTTGGCGAGCGAGCCTTGGAATCGTTCAATCGCTTTGCCGATGAACCTTCTACGAGCACCATCCCAGCCATTCTGCTCTTGGGGGCGCGGCACCCGTCGTGGGCCAATCGGGCGAATGTTTCGGAACACCGCGTGACGATCAGCACTCCGATCAAAAGGCGCGAACTGGAAGCGACCTTGGATCGGTTGATTCCCCGCGAAGTGCTGCGCACCTCGGTCTAGAGCGCGTTGGCCGATCGGCATGCTGTCGACCAAGCGCAATCGGGTTCCGAAAACAGCTTCCGCGCCGCTCGAACTATCTCGCTATCCCGGCGGGGCAGGAGGCGGCGGGACGGTCGCGGCCATCGCGGGAGCCGTCTGCTTAAGTGCGTCCAATTCGACGCTGAGCATTTTCAAACCAGCCTGGAGAAAGGCCACGGACATTGGACCGACGAAAATCCCGATCGGACCGAGAGCTTGCACTCCTCCCAGCACGCTTAAGAACGCCAAGAGCGGGTGCAGCTTGGCCTGACCCTGAAGCACCAGTGGCTTGATGAAATTGTCGACCATGGACACCGCGCCAAATCCCCAAATCGCGAGCAAAATCGCCGCGGTGTGCCGCTCGGCCCCAAAGTACAACCACAAAGCGGCCGGCGCCCACACGATCGCCGCGCCGAGAAACGGGACCATTGCCGCTACGAAGGTCAGCAACGTCCAGAGAAAAACCGAGTCCAATTGCACGAACAAGTAGCCCATGCTGGCCAGAATGGTCTGGACCGCCGCGGACAGCAGCGTAGCCGCCGATACGGCCCGACTCATTTGTGCGAATTTGTCGAGCAATTGTCGCTGATAGCCAAGATCCAACGGTAGCAATCGGCCGACCGACACAATCATGTTCTCGCCGTCGACCAAAAAGTAGTACAACGACACCGTCATCACGGCTAGCCCCAATAGCAACTCTCCAAAGAACGCCGCCGTGGTGCTGATTCTTGAGGTAACCCACTCGTTTGCCCGCGACCACAAGGTCTTTTTTGCCTCTGCGACATCCTCGGCCGAAATGTGCAGGCCGAACCGGTTGTTCACCTGTTCCACCAGCTTTTCGACATTCCAGTCGTCCGGGCCGAGGCTCTTTTGGCTGCGGACCAGACGGATGCCCTCCGCCGTGGCGCGGGTCAGCAGCATCGCGAACGGTATCAGCACCACGAGCAACAGCAAGGTGGTCGTTAATCCCGCGGCCACACTTACACGCCCTCCGCAACGCGCTACCATCCAGCGCTGCACCGGTTGCAACAGCACCGCCACCAGCGCCGCCAGGAACACTGGCACCAGAAAATCGGCCATCACCCGAAAAAAGAGCGCGCCGAGAACCACCACCAGCGCCAGCAGAACGATCACCGACACAAGTCGCGGCACGGGTTCAAGGTTCCGGTCGGGTGCAAGGGGGCCAATGAGCAGGCCGAATTCTAAGTCCGCCCCGGCCGCGACGCCAGACGTTTCGTCCGCAGACGACCTTGGTTTCGGCGAAGCGAATTTGGCGGCGGGGTCTTGCCCTTGCGGCCGTCGGCGTCCCAGCGTGAAATAAACGCTTTGGTTTCCGCTCCCTGGGCGAAATCGCCATGATTCTGTACCTGGTACGGCACGGAGAGAGTCTGTTCAACGCCGAAGGGCGGATCCAGGGGCAGTCGGACGTCGAACTTTCGCCGCTCGGCTTGCGCCAGGCTGCCGCAATTGCAGAGCATCTAGGGCGGTTTCCCTTGGAGGCGGTTTTTTGCAGCCCCTTGCGCCGCGCCGTGCAAACGGGTCAGCCTGTGGCGGACGCCGCCAAGGCGGTGCTGCGGTTGGATGACCGGCTACAAGAGATCAACGCAGGCATCTTTCAGGGACTGCTGTGGGCGGAGATCGAAGCCAGATTTCCAGACCACGCGGCCCCTTGGTTGGCCCAACAGCCGGACTTTCGCATTCCCAACGGCGAATCGCGTCGCGAGCTGATGCAGCGCGGCCGCTCGGCGTTCGAGGCGATTCGGGAGACTGGGTTGGCCCAAGTCGCCGTTGTGGCACACGGAGGCATCCTGTCGGCAGCGCTCAAGGCGCTACTGCAAATTCCGGCCGAGTTGAATCCTTTTAGCTTATACAACGCCTCGATCAGCAAGGTGATCTGGGAAAAACGGATCAAGCTGATGACGCTCAACGGTATGGAGCATCTGCGGGCCGCAGGCTTGGACCGCGAAGATCGCACCGGGAATTTGTAGCGGCGGACAACCACAGTTAAGCCGCCCAAGCTGGGTTGACCGGGGGCTATTTCTTGCTTGCAGGTCGGCAAAGCTCGATGACTATCAGCGGGGCGCCCTTTCGGGTCGCAAACGTCTCAGGCCTTCGGTTGTCTTTCCCATCGCCGTTGACGTTGACCGTCAGTTTGTCGCGATCGAGCTCATTACTGCCGTCCGTCGCCCAGAGGCGAACCCCTCCAACACGGCGTCAGCGGCGCAAAACCGCTGTGGCGAGATGACCACGTTATCCCCGCCCGCGCTTGAGGGCCAGGTAGATGCAGGTTAGCGCGGTCAAACAGGCGAAAATCTGCAACCACTCGTTCAGCGAGAACGAACCGGTCGCGCGTTCGAGATTTTGATAGTAACGCCACATGGATTTGCGCCGCGAAAAGCGGGCGGACGATGGGATTTGCCCCTATTACAACCCTACGTCGAAAAATCCTGCCAACAAAGAAATTTGCGCTCGACCGAATCCGGCTGCGGCGTTGCGCAGCCCGATTTACCGGTCGCAACGGAGATACCGCAGGGACGCCGCGATGCGCGGTTTGCGAGAATGAAGGATTCGGCCCGCGAAGGGTCAGGGCTCGGCCTGGACGTCGTAATTCAAGATGCGATTTCCGCCGACTTCCTCGGCGCGCAGCCGGAGCGTCTGCCCGACCAGTTCCGCTCCCCTGGGAAGCCGGAAGGTGCGGACATCGACCCCTTTGCCAAGGTCCTGGACGTTCAGGAGCAGCCGTTTGCGCAGCGGCGCCATCAAGTAGCATTTGAAGTCAACGGTGTCATCCGTTTGGTTGGTAATCCGCTGTTCGACCTCCAACTCGCCCCGTTCGTTCAGGCGGGTGGTCAGCTCCACGAAAATGTCGTCCAGTCCAACGTCGATGTGGCGGAACACGCTGAATTGGTGCTTGTGGTCGGCGTCCAAGTCGAAATCGAAGCGCACGGTTTGCCGGCCGGCGCCGGCGTTGATCGGCAGGGTAGCCTCGAACGGGAGTTGGATCCATTCCCCCGGCGCGGCTTTGAATTGGCTCAGATGGGGAGCGACCCGCCACGACGAGGGCGCTTGGATTCGCACTGCGCCACTGATCGACTGGGGAAACGCATTCCGCAATTCCAGGGCGTTGGAGTGCGCCTTGCCAAACACGCTCGGCCAGCGGGCAGTCGCCAGCCGCACCGAAAGCTGGGTGCGCACCACCGCGGCGTCGAGGCGGGTGAGGAAGATCGGCATGGGGCCGACTTTGAGGACCGCCTGGCCGTTTCGCTGGGGCAGCCTGGTTTCCCTCCCCCAGAGGTCGACGCTCTGGACTTTTTCGCCCAGCGGGAGTCGCACCTCGACCGGCTCGTCGCTCCACAGCGCCATGACCATCTCGTCGCCGCGGGCGAAGACCTGGTTGGGAACTGTCAGTTCCAATTGCATGCTGCCGAGCGATTCCGCGCCGGAGAGCAGGAAGGCGGTAGTCCGCCACGGAACAAACAACGGTCCCACCGTGCCGTCGTCGTTCATGACCCCGCGGCGCGTGTCGAACACTTGGGGAATGAAAATGCCCTCCGCTCCTTCCGCCTTGGCGGAAAGCATTCGCATGCACAGATCCCGGACGCGCGTCTCGGTCGGATATTGATCCGCCGGCAGGGGGTCGAGCACCACCCAGCGGCGCACGTTCGCAGCATGGGGAGCGCGCAAATACTCCCGCTGCTCCTCCCAGGTAAGCGGCGGAGAGGCGGAATAGGCCAGAAAATCCCAGGTTGGATTGTCGGCGGGAGCTTGTTTGAGCCAGGACCAGCCGAAACCGACCTGTAGATTCTGGCCGTAGCGGGCGAACTGTTTCTTGAGCTGCGCGATCTTCTTGGATAAATCGGGATACCCCACGAAACTCTGGTCGTTGTCCAGTCCCAGTTGCCACCAGCGGACCTTCAACGACAGCCGGGTGATCGTGGGTTCCAGCGACGGATACCAGGTTTCCGCCGGGGCGGAAAAGATGCCGGCCGATTGGTAGGCCTCGGTAGTGGGAAGGTGCTTTCGCACCTCCGCCGGTGGATTGGAAAGCATGCCGACGAGTTCGATCTTCCGCATGCTGAGCCGTTCGGCGAACGAGACCAACTGCTCCTCTCGTTCCACCGGGCTGGTCTCGTCCCACAACGGAAATTTGGTCCAACTTACGCCGGCCAGTCCTAGTACATCCGAAAGTTCCACCAGCGATAACGGTCCTTCGGCCGTCGGCAGCGTCCAGCCGAATTCCCCCCCCTGGGAAAGCGACCGTTTCCGGACGACCGCCAGGGTGACCTCGCGCTGGTTGGCCACGCCCGAACGCCCTGGCAGCTCGCAGCGGACCCGGTAAAACCCTGGGGCATCAATGGGGGGTTGCCAGCGCGCGGAACCGGAGAAGACTTTGGGTTGGTCGTCCGGGGGGGCGTTTTCGCGCTTGTCGCGCGGATCGATCAGGCGGCGTTCCTCCCAGGCCAGCCGCTCTCCCTGGAAGTCCAACAACTCGAAAATCACCAGCGTTTGGTCTGCCGCGAAACCTGAGGCGGTGCAGAGCAATTCCGGCTTTTCATTGTCAAAATAGATGTTTCCTCGGCGATTGGCTGTCAACGTCATGCGCGGGAGCCGTCCCATCCAGACGTCCGCAAACCAGGCGGAACCGTGCAGATCGCGTTTCTTCGTCGGCGCCAGATGCAGCGTCAGCACCGCATGATCCACCTGGGCGGCTCGCGACGAGAACGGCGGGATGCGGACGTTGGTCCAGTCCGTCGTCCCGGTCACGCGGTTGGATGTGAAAGTGTCGATCGGCTTATTGGCGGCGTCGAACAAAGTCACTGTGACGTAGGCCGCGTCGTGCGTCAGACCCTCGGTCTTGACCGCGCACTCGACCACGTAGGAATACAGCCCGTCCACGGCGATGCGCGGCGAATGCACGGCGGCCGCGCCCCCGTTCAAATCGACTTTCAACGAGCGGCCAAGCGCTATCGGCGCTTGCTCGACGATCTTGATCGGCAAGAAGTGCGGATACTCGACCGATTGCTCGCGGAGCCAGCGATCGGGCCATTGGTCGTAGTTGGCGTCCCAGGTTGTGCCGAAGTCGCAATGAAACGTCTCGATCGCTTCCGGCGGACGATCGATCGACAACCCCTCCTCGGCCGCGCTGGTCTTACCCGCGCAGATCGTTAGAATCGAAACGATTCCTACGAGTTGAAAAACATGACTTCGCACGGCGGCGTATGCGCAGGCTAAACGGGGGTCTGTGGTGTATCGTAGGTATCGACCGCGTGGGGTCGATGAGACGACCGCTTTTGCGCCCCGTCGCCGATTGGACGGTTTGCCCCGTCAGAGGAACCGTGCCGTGCCGGAACTAAGGATAGGTGTGCAGGCGGCAAGCCTGGGAATTCCCTTACGCCAAGCGCTACCGCTGTTGGCCGAATGGGGAGTCCAGTCGGTGGAGTTGGATGCTCGACGAGGCTCGATTCCGGCTGACACCAGCCAGACCGCTTTGCGTCAATTGCGCAAGCTGCTTTCGGACTACCGTTTGCGCGTTGCGGCCGTGTCGTACTCGACCCGCCGGGGATACGACGAGCCGGACGAATTGGACCGCCGCATCGACGGCACGAAGCGGGCGATGCGATTTGCCGCCGCGGTGGGCGCACGGGTGGTCATCAATCGGATCGGACGGATTCCCGAGTCCGCCGATGGCGAACCGTGGCGGTTGCTAACTCAGGTCCTGCACGATCTGGGCCGCTTTGGCCAGCACACCGGCGCGCTCTTGGCCGCTGAGACGGGTGACGAGTCTGGACCCGCTTTGGCAAAGCTTTTAGCGGCGCTGCCGACCGGCTACCTGGGCGTCGATCTCCATCCGGCCAATCTGCTCTGCCACGGGCACTCGCCGCTGGAAGCGATCGAGGCTTTGGGCCACCATATTTTTCACGTCCACGTGGCCGATGCGGTGCTGGACCGCTCGCGAGGAAGAGGCCAGTTCGTTCCCTTGGGCCGGGGCATGTGCGACTGGCCGGAGTTGCTCGGCGCGCTCGAAGAGCGGGACTATCGGGGCGATTTCACGCTGGAGTGCCGCGATTCGCCCGACCCTGTGAAAGAGCTGGGAGCGGCGGTTCAGTACCTCCGCAGTCTATAGCGCTCGGCCGGCAGCGCAATTTCGCGCGAGGGCCGTTCTCCGCCTCTGATGGGTGTTTAATAGGTCCATTTCAGTTCCGCCCGCACGAGCGAGTCATACCAGTGGTCGGTCGAGATC
>JALHPA010000134.1 GCA_022842745.1 Pirellulales bacterium | reverse complement strand
TGACCCGCGGGGGGCTTGGGAGGGGGGGGACCGAACACACGAACGAAGGCACGAACAAACGGGCAAGGGACGCGCCTGGCCCGCTGAGCGGAAGGCTGGCGAGGAGCACGGAAGGGATTCGGGGGTACGGATGCAAAGCCCTGACGCGAGCGGACTGCGATGGGGCGGACCGCGAGTGGCCAGCGTGGCGGAAACCGCCGCGACCGAGGCCAGCCGTGCGAGATTTCAAGGAGAGGGTGGGGCAAGGGGCGTGCAACGGGCGGGGTATGAGGCCGCATTGGGAGAGCCATCGAGGGGAGTGGGCACGGCGGCGCGGTACGACGCGCCCGTTGGAAACGCGGCGGGTCCGATTGGAACCACAAGCTGGGGGTTGAACCCCGATCGAGGGCCGATTCGGGATTCCCAGGTGGCGCAAGCACAATTCCAGGGAGGAGTCGCCCCTCCGGGCGCTGGACCGGTGAACTATCCGCCCCCGGGCGGACCGGCCGTGGGAGGAGGCGTGTTTGGCGGGCCGCCAGTCCCCCAAGGTCCGGCGTACGCGCCTGGGGTTGTGCCGGAATTCGTGCCGCCGGGCGCCGTGGGAGCGCCCGGAGGAATCGCGCCGCCGCCTGGTGCGGTGGGGTACGAGGTGTTTCCGGAGTACGTGGATTTGAACAGCGAGGTGACGGAAGCCCAGACGGGGCGATTGATGTTCGGGGTGGGGGTAAACTCGAACGCAGGCGTGATCGGCAATATCGTTCTGGACGAGCAGAACTTCGACATCAGCCGATTTCCCACAAGCTGGGAGGACTTCCGCAACGGAACGGCGTGGCGGGGAGCGGGACAGCGGTTGCGATTGGAGGCGGCGCCAGGAAGCCAGGTTTCGCGCTATTCGGCGTCGTTTACGGAGCCGTATTTGTTCGACTCGCCGATCAGCCTTGGTTTGAGCGGATTTTACTATCAGCGATTCTTCCAGGACTGGACCGAAGAGCGAACCGGCGGGCGGGTGAGCCTGGGATACGTGTTTCCGTATCGGCCCGATTTGAGCATTAATACGGCGTTTCGGTACGAGAACGTGGTGATTTCGGACCCGCGGGTGCCGACTCCGCCGGAGTTGGCGCGAGCCGTCGGAAGCAACGACTTGATCGGTTTCAGCGTGGGTCTGACCCACGACACGCGCGACAGCCCCTTCCTGGCTACGGAAGGGTTTTTGATGCAGTACAACTTCGAGCAGGTGGTTGGATCATTCAATTACCCGCGATTCACCATGGACGCGCGGCGGTATTTTACGCTCAACCAGCGGCCGGACGGTTCGGGGCGGCGGGTGCTGAGTTTGTCGGGCACGTTCGGTATTACGGGGGACGACACGCCGATTTATGACAACTTTTTCGCGGGCGGTTTTTCGACATTGCGTGGGTTCCGGTTTCGCGGGGCGTCTCCGCGATCGGGTAACGTGATCGTGGGCGGTCAGTTGGAGCTGCTGGGGTCGGTCGAGTACATGTTTCCGATCACGGCGGATGACATGTTGCGGGGGGTGGTGTTCTGCGACTTCGGCACGGTGGAACAGGATATCGATCTGAACAGCGAGAATTTTCGCGCCGCGCCGGGATTCGGGATGCGAATCACCGTGCCGGCGCTGGGACCGGCGCCGATTGCGTTTGACTTTGCGTTTCCGGTGGCGGAAGCCCCAGGGGACCAGAACCAGGTGTTTATCTTCTTCGTGGGTTTGAACCGTTAACTGCGGGCCGTTTTGCCAGGGAATTTTGGCGGCGGGCCGTGATGGTGGATAGCAATGCCGAATCGCATTCCAACCGGTTGGTTCACGATGCTGGGATGGATTTGCGCGCTGGGTTTTGGAGCGGCGATTGCCCAGGGACAGGGTGAATCCGAGTCCCGCGGGGCCCATTTTGACGGTGTGCCGCCGGAGGGAGTGGCGGTGCTGCGAAATGGCGAAGTGCTGCGGGGAAAACTGGGGGCGACCCGGGAACGGCTGTCGATCGGGGTGCCGGGAGGGGAAATCGTCGTGCGGCGGGGAGACTTGGACGTGGTTGCCAAGTCGATGGAGGAGGCGTTTGAGATCAAACGGCGGCGCGCTAGCGGAGGGCGGACCGACGACCGGCTGGACCTGGTGGATTGGTGTGTCCACCATAAATTGCTGCCTGAAGCGCAAAAAATGTTGTTGGAAGCCGTGGCCTTGCAGCCGGCGCACCACCGAATTCCCGCGACGGAACGCAAAGTACGCCAAGCACTGGCGCTGGCCGAGAGCCAACGACCGCCGGTTGGGCAAGCGGTAGTTCACCTTGAGCGGATTCCATCGCCGGCGTTGTTTCCGGTCGTGCCTGCGCGGGAGGGAAGTGGCGGTAATGCGGGAGCGGGCGAATCGGGACGATCGGCGAGCGAAACGCAGGCGACGACGATCGCCTCGGCGGGAGCGCCAGCGACGAATGCCGAGTTGGAACGGCTGGCGCGGAGCTTGCCCGAAGGGGCGGTGGAGGCGTTTACGAACGACGTGCAGCCGCTGTTGCTGATGAACTGCGCTACGGCGGGATGCCACGCACCCGGGGGGAGCTCGAAATTCACGCTCTTGAAACCACCGGTAGGGAAAGGGGTGCATCGGCGGCTCACCCAGCGGAATTTGCACTCCGTCTTGGGACGGGTGGACTTTTCCGAGCCGGAGAAGAGTGCGCTGTTGACGATGCCCACGCGACCGCACGGGGGGCTCAAGACGCCGGTTTTTGCCGACGCCAAGGGGCTGAAGACGCGGCAGATGGCGGAGTGGGTGGAGGCGATCACTGGCCGACCGCGCGAACCCGCGCGGGAAGCGGTGGCGACGGGCTTTGAATCGGTCTTGGGACCACTGGATACGGTGAGCCAAGCCCGAGCGGGGACCGCGGCCCAATCGAAGCGAACGGCGAGCGGCCGAAGTCGGCGCGGCCGACCGATGCCCGAACCATTCATAGATGGCAACGTGCGCCCCGCCTCGACCGAGGTCGAAACGAGCCCGAATGCCGAGAAACTGATGGAAGCGGAACCACCGAAACGGACGGCCGGAGTCGACCAGCCGGTAAACCGGTAGGGGCGAAGCGTCCGTCAGGCGGGGACCGTCTGGGCGATCAGGACCGAGCAGCGGGCATGGGAGAGCAGTTTCTCGGACGTGCTTCCCAATAACAGGCGACGGGTGGCGCTGGCATTCGTACGCCCGCAGACGACGAGGTCGATTTTTTCGTGCCGGACGGCTTCGAGCAACTGTTCGGCGGGATTTCCCTCGGCAACGACGGGGGGTTCCGGCAACAAAGCGGCCGGAAGGCGTTGTTGAAAGCGGCTGAGTTCGTCGATCTTGGCCTGGCGTTCGGCGGCATGTTCCTGGACCCAGATGCGGGACATGGCCTCCGTGTCGGCGTCGCGGGCCTGATCTTGCAGCCACTTGGGGAGGGCGCCAGGGTAGTAGGCGTCGATAACGGCCATGACCAACAGACGGGAACCGGCCGGCCAATGGATGGCGGATAGGAGGGCTGCATGCTGATCGGCATGCGAGGAATCGTAAGCGAGCAGAACCCGGAGGGGATGGGGATGCGCTGAATCGCAGTCGCGAACCACGAGGACGGGGATCGAGGAGGCGCGGGCGATGGCGCCTGAGACACTCCCTAACAGGACGCTTTTGATCGGTCCCAAGCCGCGCGCTCCGACGACCACCAGGTCGGCGGGCCACTGTTCGGCGGCGGCGATCAGTCCGCGAGCGGCCGATTCGTCCCCCGTCGTCGTGAAGACGCCCGCTTGCAGGTCCGGGGGGAGCCGTTTGACGGACTCGGAAAAGATCACCTGGGCCACCGCCTGGCGGGCGCGGTGCTCCAACTGGGGATCGACTTGGGGTCCCAACGGCACTTCGCAGCAGGCATGGAACAAACCGATCTGGTCGCGATCCGTGGCAACGAGACGGCCGGCAAATTGTACGGCGGCAAAGCTATTTTCCGACCCGTCGACGCCAACCAGGTATTTCATGGGATGCTCCTTGCTACGGAGAGCGTTGGACTGGGGATCACGAGGGTACGGACCGCGGCGGAAAAACGATCGCCGATCAGGCCAGTGGTATTTTATGCGGCTGGCCGGAAATTTCGCGGACTAATCTGGGAACCGCATATCCTGGCAGTTGGCGGCGGAGCGACTCAATCAGGCGGATACCGGTCGCGGTGGGAACCTCGAAATGTGCGGCGCCGCGGACCCGATCCAACAAATGCAAATAATAGGGAATGACGCGGAGGTCCAACAGGCGCTCGGAGAGTTGGACGAGATCGGGGACCGTGTCGTTGACGCCGCGCAGCAAGACGGACTGATTGAGGAGGGGAATTCCGGCATCGACCAAGCGGGCGATGGCGGAGGCCGCCGATCCGACCAGTTCGGCGGCATGGTTGGCGTGGATGACCACGATCGGAGTGAGCCGGGAGCCACGGAGCCAGCCAAGCAGTTCGTCGGTAACGCGCTGGGGGAGCACCACGGGGAGCCGGGTGTGGATTCGGATACGCCGCAGGTGGGGAATATCGGCCAGGCGCTCGGCGAGAATGCGCAACTGGGAATCAACCAGGGTGAGGGGATCTCCGCCGCTGAGAATCACTTCTCGAATGCTTTTGTCCGAGCGGATCCGCGCGAGGGCGGGATCCCAGGCATCTGCGCCGGGGGGGATTTCGGAGTAGGGAAACTCGCGTCGGAAGCAGTATCGGCAATGGACGGCGCAAGCGCCAGTTGTTACCATCAAAACTCGGCCGTCGTACTTGTGGAGCAGGCCTGGCAACAGGCTGGCCTCCGCATCGCCGACTGGATCAGGCGAAAAGCCAGGGGTAGGGGTCAGTTCGGCCGAGACCGGGAGCACTTGCCGGAGCAGGGGATCGCGGGGATTCCCTTTTTGCATGCGGGCAATGTAGCTTTTGGGGGCAAAGAGCGGGAAGGTTTCGGCGGCCCGTAGAGCGTCCGTTCCCCAGCGATCTGGCAGATCGAGCAGGCTCGCGAGCAGGAGCGGGTCGCGAACGGCGTCTTTGAGCGCTTGTTGCCAAGTGGCATAGAGCGGCTCGGCTGGAAACGCGGCTGCCACGGGCGCGGAGCGGACGGCGTGGGATAACCTGGTCATATTGGGAATAGCGGCCAAGTCACCGATCCTGAGCGTTTCTTGAGACCGAAAGGTTTCGCGCCGACGGGCGCTTTTAACAGGATAACTTTAACAGGACTCAAAACGAAGTAGGAACCCACTGTGGGAAGTTACAATACCAGCCAATTTCGCAAAGGATTGAAGGTGCAGATCGACGGCGATCCGTACTTGATGGTGGAATGCAATTTCGTGAAGCCGGGGAAGGGGCAAGCGCTGTACAAGTGCAAGCTGAAGAACCTGATTCGCAACACGATGCTCGATCGGACGTACAAGAGCGGCGACTCGCTCGATGAAGCGGACGTGACCGAGATCGAAGCGCAATATCTGTACCGGCAGGGAGATCAGTTCGTCTTCATGGATAACAGCAGCTTCGAGCAGTACGAGCTGAGCAAGGAGATCGTGGACGACACCTGGAAGTGGATCAAGGAAGGGACTCCCTGCTCGATGGTGCTGTTCAACAATCGACCGATCAGCGTGGAGCCGCCGAACCACATGATCCTGAAGATCGAGTATTGCGAGCCGGCGGTGCGGGGGAATACCGCCACCAACTTGACCAAGCCGGTGAAGCTGGAGACGGGCGCCGAGATCAACTGTCCGGCGTTCGTGGAAATCGGCGAGTACGTCAAGGTGGATACGCGAACCGGCGAGTATCTGGAACGGGCCAAAGCGTAGGCCGCTGGTTGTAAGGCGGCGCGCCGAACAGGCGGCCGTTGCGGCGGCGGGCCGTGACCGGTGAGGCACTGCGCGCTGAGGGTGGATTCCGTTTGAGAGCACGACGGCGGGGCCGGTTGTGACGGTCGGCGCGATTGGGCGGAGTGCGAGGCCGGACGGGACCTTTCCGGAAGCCAATCCGGCGGGGAGATTCTTTCGCCCTGGGGAAGCGGCGTCTACACTGGATTCTCGTACCGCGGCCTCCGATTCGCCTTGCCGCTCTTGACCTCTTCTTTGCGGTTGGAGATTCCATGGAAACTGCGAGCGTCGCCCCTTCGACCACGGCCAATACCTACGACGACGTGCCGTACGCCAGCTACCCGTATCCCCAGTCCCACCCCACCCGGTTGGCGGTGGTGGCGCGGCTGTTTGGCATGCAACCGCAGAGCGTCAATCGCTGCCGGGTGTTGGAGTTGGGATGCGCAAGCGGGGGCAATCTGCTGCCGTTGGCGCGGGCGTTCCCGGAAAGCGAGTTTATCGGCATCGACATGTCGAAGCGGCAGATCGAGGAAGGCCACCGGCACGTCCAATCGCTGGGGCTGTCGAATTTGGATCTGCGGGCGCAAAGCATCATGGACGTCGGCGAGGAGATGGGGCAATTCGACTATGTGATCTGCCACGGGGTGTACTCCTGGGTACCGGCGGAGGTGCGCGAAAAGATTCTTGCGATTTGCGCGGAACGGACGACGGAGCAATCGGTCTCGTACATCAGCTACAACACGTACCCTGGGTGGCATCTGCGGGGGACAGTGCGGGACATGATGTGCTTTCATATTCGGAAGTACTCGGATTCGCGCGAGAAGGTGGCCCACGCGCGGTCGCTGTTGAACTTTTTGGTGGGGGTGGTCCCGAAGCAGGACGAAGCTTACGCACGACTCTTGCGGGACGAGTTCGGAATGCTGCACGACAAGCCGGACAGCTACCTGCTGCACGAGCACTTGGAAGCCGTGAACGAACCGGTGTATTTCCACCAGTTCGCGGAAGCGGCGGCTAAGCATGGGCTGCAATATCTGTGCGAATCGCACGTGGCCTCGACCCAGTTGGAGGGGTTCGGGCAACAGGTGGGGCAGTTCTTGCGGCAGACGGCTTCGACGGTCGTGGAGTACGAGCAATATCTCGATTATCTGCACAATCGCAGTTTCCGGCAGACGTTGATTTGCAAGCAAAAGGTGCAGTTGGATCGCGACGCCAACCCGGAATACCTGCGCC
>JALHPA010000133.1 GCA_022842745.1 Pirellulales bacterium | reverse complement strand
ACCAGTCTTTTCAACAAGCGTGCCGGATCCAAATTCAAGGGTCCATTCAACGAGCCGTTCGCGAGGCAATTTTCTTATGGTCCAATCCGCCGAATCCCAGGCAAACGCCTCCCAAGGCCATTCTTCGGGCGCGTCGCCGTCTGCTTCGCCGCCGCCGAACGGCTCGGCTCCAGAACTGGCGGCGGATTGCGAGCGCCTGCGGCAAGAACTGCTCGCCGCCCAAGCGCAAGTCCTTAAAACCACGGCCGATCTGTTAGCCCGCGAAGAAGAATTACAGCACGCCCGCCGCCAGTTGCAGCAGGGTTCCGCGGACCGTGAGGCCCTGGAAACCCGCATGAGTCTGATGCATTCCCGCATCCAACCCCTGCTCGACCATAGCGAGTTTTATTTGATGCAAGCGGATGCGGAGGGCTGCATCCGCTACCTCTCCCATCCCGATCCAGCGGTCCGCGTCGACCAGGTGCTCGGCACCAAACTGACCGATTGGGCGATTCCTGAAGATCGATTGGCGGTTCGGAACGCCATCGATCGAGTAGTCGAGACCCGCCAGCCGGTCCGTTACTACAGCCGCGCCTGGGTCCCCACCATGGGCCTCCGCTGGTACGACTCGCGCATGGTCCCCTGGATCAAAGAGAATCAGGTCGTCGGCGTCTCGATGCTCGCCGCCGATGTCACCGGTGCGCGCGCGCTCCAAGCCGAGCTGGAAAAACAGCAACGCACGCTCAGCGCGATTTTGGAACACATGCCGGTCGGCATTCTGGTGGTGAGTTCGACGACCGGCCGGCCGCTATTGTGGAACCGCCGCCTGCAAGAAATGGGGGGCCACGCCGCCCCGCCCCAAAATGACGGACTCGGCCAGTTCATTGCCCAATTTCGCATCCATCGCCGCGGGACGACCGACCTCTACCCCCTGGCCGAGTTTCCGCTCACCAAGGCGCTGCAAGGGCAAATGTGCCGCGCGGAAGATTTAGAGCTTCACCGGGCCGACGGCAGCGCCATCTCTCTCGAGGTCTTCGCGGCCCCTGTTTCCGGCGTCGATGGCCAACAGGCTATGGCAATGGCGATGATTCAGGATGTCACCGATCGCAAACTGGCCGAACAGCGTCTTCTTCACGAGCAAAACTTTCTCCGCAATCTGATTCGCGTCCATGAGCGGGATCGTCAGTTGACGGCCTACGAAATCCACGACGGCCTGGTGCAGGACATCACCGCCGCAATGATGCACCTGGAAGGATTCTCCGAAACTCTCCCCCTCGCCTCCCAACAAAACCCCGCCTGGAAGCTCACCCTGGAGCTGCTGCGCAAATCCATCGGAGAAGCTCGTCGCGTGCTCAGCGGTTTGCGCCCCCCGATTCTCGACGAGCAGGGAATCGTCATGGCCATCCGCTACCTGGCGGCGGAACACTCCAGCGACGATCTGCACGTCACTTTCGTGGCCGACGTCAATTTCGACCGGCTGGATCGGTTGCTGGAAGGGGCGATCTTTCGCATCGTCCAAGAATCGCTCAACAACGTCCGCCGCCACAGCGGGGCCAAGGAGGCCACGGTGACCCTGGAACAGGTCGACGATTCCGTCCGGCTCCGCATCCAGGACTCCGGAGTAGGCTTCGATCCCAGCCAGGTTCCCAAAGAGCGCTTCGGATTACAAGGAATCATCAAACGCGCCAACCTGGTCGGCGGCGCCGCGATCATCGACAGCCGCCCCGGCGCGGGAACCACGATCCAAATCGAGCTGCCCTTTGTCCCGGACGAAGCGGACGTCCTCCCCGCCGAATCTCCCCCCGCAACTAACCGAAATACTCCACCGCATTCTTGAATATCTGTTGTCCGTCGCCAGGGTCGCTGCCGCCGCCGCGAGTCCACCGCGGATGTTGCGTGCGATCGATGTAGCGTTCCGGATGGGGCATCAGCCCAAACACCCTTCCCGACCGGTCGCAAACCCCCGCGATATTCGCGGCCGAGCCGTTGGGATTATCGGGAAACGGCAACTCCCCGCCGAAGCTCAGCTTGCTTTCGCCTCCCGCCGCCGGCGCTAGCACTGCGTTACCGGCTGCCTCGAAATGCCCTACTTCCCTTCTCGCTGCATAACGCAGGGCCGCGCGCTGGTCGTCGAGAATCTCGCAGAGCGCCTTTTCGTCCCGCGGCGCGAATCGCCCTTCGCCGTGGGCCACGGGCAGGTACAGCGATTGAATCCCGCGCAAGAAAACGCACCGCTCCCCCATCACGCTCAATTGCACCCAGCGATCCTCGAACCGTGCCGAGCCGTTCCAGTCCAAGGTCGCCGTCGGTGTTCCGCCCGGCTCGTCGTCGAACAACAAACCCGACTTCACCAGAATCTGAAACCCGTTGCAAATCCCCAGAATCAACTTGTCGCGCTCGCGAAACTCCCGAATCGCGTCCGCCAGGTGGTGTCGGATCTGATTGGCCAGGATCTTCCCGCTCCCCAGATCGTCTCCATAGCTGAACCCTCCCGGCAGGCACAGAATCTGAAAATCGTCCAGCAGCCTCGGTTTTTCCAGCAGCCGATTGACGTGTTGGCACTCCGCGTTCGCGCCCGCCCGCTCGAACGCAAATGCCGTTTCTCGATCGCAATTCGTGCCCGGGGCACGCAACACAAGTACGCTCGTCATCACTCTCCTCGGCTTCCAACAGCGATCCGCGGCAACCGGGGCGCCCAGCGCCCCACTGCGAATTCTTCACCTCCGAATTCTTCACCAGGCCAACGGGGCCTTCCATGCCGCTCGCAGCGTTTCAATCTCCAGGTCAATCGTATGGTCCGGATTATCCGCATGGAAATCCACGATCTGCAGCCGTCCCCCGCCGTGAACCTCCCCTACGGCCGCGTGGGGCACGTCCCCCAACGCCGCCTCGAAATGCCCCACGTCCCCCGGCCGCACCTCGCATAGGAATCGGCTGTTGGATTCGCTAAACAACAGAATCGGATCGATCGTTTCGGATCGCTCTCCATAGGCCGCCAGGTCCACATTGTGCGGCGCCTGCGCCAGGTAGATCTTCGCTCCCAGTCCCCCCGCAAATGCCATCTCAGCCGCCGCGACCGCCAGCCCCCCTTCGCTCAAGTCGTGGCAAGCCTGCACCCATCCCCCGTCGATCGCCCGAAATATCGCCTGGAACGTCTCCTTCGCCCGCGCCGGATCGACCTTGGGCACAGCCCCTCCCGCAAGGCCCTGAACCATCGTCAAGTGCGACCCTCCCAGCTCGTCCTTGGTCTCCCCGACCAGGTACAGCAGGTTGCCGGCAGCCTTAAGATCCATCGACACGCACTTCGCCACATCCGCCACCTGTCCCAAGGCGCTAATCAACAGCGAAGGCGGAATGGCAATCGTCTGTGGCGAACCCGAGCTATCCACATACCGAAATTCGTTGTTCAGACTATCCTTTCCGCTGATGAACGGCGTCCCCAGCGAAACCGCCATCTCGCGGCAGGCCAGCGCCGCCCGCACCAGCGCCCCGAGCGTCTCCGGCCGTTCGCAGTCCCCCCAGCAGAAGTTGTCCAGAATCGCGATCCGGCTCGGATCCGCCCCCACCGCCACGCAATTCCGCACCGCTTCGTCGATCGCCGAGGCCGCCATGTGCCGCGTATCCCAATCCCCATACCGCGGATTCATTCCGCACGATACGACCAGGCCCCGCCGCGACTCCAGCCGCGGGCGCACCACCGCCGCGTCGCTCGGCCCGTCGTTCGCCGCGCCGACCAGCGGCTTGATGACGCTCCCCCCCTGAACCTCGTGGTCGTATTGGCGAATCACCCACTCTTTGCTCGCCACGTTCAACGACCCAAGGATCGCCAACAGCGCCTGGTTGTTGTCGACGGGCGCGTCGACTGGCCACGCGATCGGCGTTTCGGCCGCCGGTTGGTACACCGCCTCTCGGACGACGGGGGGCCGCCCATTGTGCAAAAACTCCATCGGCAGGTCCGCTACCATCTCCCCGCCGTAAAAAAGTTGCAGCCGACTGGTGGGAGAAAATCGGCCGATGATCGTGGCTTCCACTCCCTCCGAACGGCACAATCGCTCCAACTCCGGCCATTGCGCCGGCGATACGGACAGCACCATCCGCTCCTGCGCCTCGGAAATCCAAATCTCGGTATACGACAACCCCTCGTACTTGAGTGGCGCGCGATCCAGCCACACCTCCGCTCCGATTCTCTCTCCCATCTCCCCCACCGCGCTGCTGAACCCTCCCGCCCCGCAATCCGTGATCGCGTTGAACAGATCCCGGTCCCGCGCCGCCAGCACCACGTCCAACAGCATCTTCTCGGTAATGGCGTTGCCGATCTGCACTGCCCCCCCCGAAAGCGACTCGCTCTCGCTCGTCAGTTCGGCCGAACTGAACGTCGCGCCGTGAATTCCATCCCGTCCGGTCCGGCCCCCCAAGGCGACAATGTGGTCTCCCACCCGCGGTTGTTTCCGCGACTTATCCCGCGGCAAAATCCCCACCGTACCGCAATACACCAGCGGATTCCCCAAGTACCGTTCGTCGAAATACAAGGCCCCATTGACGGTCGGAATCCCCATCCGATTGCCATAGTCCCGTACCCCGGCCACGACCTGCCGCATGACGCGCTTGGGATGCAACACCCCCGGCGGCAGCGATTCCGCCGGCCTGTCGGGAGGGGCAAAACAGAACACGTCCGTGTTGCACACCGGTTTGGCCCCCAAGCCCGTCCCCAGCGGATCGCGTATCACTCCCCCCAGCCCCGTATTCGCCCCCCCATACGGCTCCAGCGCCGAAGGATGGTTGTGCGTTTCCACCTTGAACACCAGGTTGTGTTCCTCGTCGAAACGCACGATCCCCGCGTTGTCCTCGAACACGCTCACGCACCAATCCGCCTCCCCCAGCTCCCTGCGGATTTGCCGAGTCGCTGCGAAGATCGTCTCCTTCAGCAAACTCTCAAACCGTTGCTCCTCACCTTCTGGCCCGCGATAGGCGACCCGCCCTCCCAACGTCTTGTGGCTGCAATGCTCGCTCCACGTTTGCGCCAGCGTCTCCAGCTCCGCGTCGGTCGGATCGCGCCCCAAGTCGCGAAAATGCGACTGAATCGTTTGCATCTCCGCCGGCTGCAAATAGAGCTGCCCCTCCCGGCTTAGTCGCTTGAGCCCCCCCTCGTCCAATTCCCGGATCGGCACGGTGATTCGCGAAAATTGGTAGGCGCTTCCCAGCTCGATCTGTCGAAACGGCAGCTTCCCGACGATCACTTGCTCGATCGCGTCGTTCGCCAATACCTTTCCGCAAAACGACTTCCAATCGCTCGCCCCCACCCCCTCGATCCAATACTTGCGAAAGGTCCGCACCGCGGTGGCCGTCAGCTCGAAATCCTGGATCGCCGCCAACGCCGATTGCGCCGCCGGATCCATCACCCCCGGCTTCGGCAGCACATACGTCGGCGTCGCCTGACTCCCCGCGCATGCGTCCAGAATGTCGTCCCCCGCCGGTGCGACGGCTGCCGTCTCCACAATCCGGTCCACGAACAGTTCGTTCGCCAGCCGGTCGATCTGTTCCCGCGAGAATTCGCCCTCGATCAGAAATCCCCGCGCCGCGGAGATCTTCAGCCCCGCCCCGTACCCAAGCTCTTCCGCCGCGGCCGCCGCCTGCGCAGCCCCGCGATCCACCTGTCCCGCCGCCGGACGTATATCAATTTCCCACAGCATCGCGATGCCGCTTGGCCTCCAACAACAACCGCGCCAGCCGCCGTCGATCGGATCGCTCGACGGCCGCTCGAAACGCGGAAAAGGACTTCTCAAAACGTCCCAGCGAAGCCAGCACGTTTTCCCGATTATCCAACAGAATCTGCGTCCACAGCTCCGGATCCCCTCCGGCAATCCGCGTCGTGTCCTTCCACCCCCCCCCAGTCAACGGCCAGTCCCCTCGCCCAGTCGACCGAGCCATCGCCGCCGCGATCACGTGCGGCGCGTGGCTCGTCGTCGCCAACGCCCGGTCGTGGGCCGCCGGAGACATCAAATACACCGACGCCCCCAGACCCGACCATAAATCCGCCGTCTGCTGCACGTCCCCCTCCACGCTGCTCCGTGTCGGAGTCACCACCGCCACCCGCCCCTCAAACAGATCCGCGCGGGCATGCTCCGCCCCAGACTTTTCGCTCCCCGCAATCGGGTGGCTGCCGACAAATCGAACGCCCGCCGGCAATTTCCCCTGTAACGCGCGGGTAATCAACCGCTTGGTGCTCCCCGCGTCGGTAATTAGCGTCCCCTCGCGGCACTCGCTCGCCGCGGCCAGTACCGTGTCGACAATTCGCTCCACCGGCGTGCAAACCACGACCAACTCAGCCTGACGTGCCCCCTCCGCCAGGTCCTGGGTCGTCACGTCCACCGCGCCGACCTCCTCCGCTCGCTTCAATCGATCGGCATTCCGCCCGACGCCGACAACCTTCCCCGCCATCCGGCGCTGACGCAACGCCAGTCCGATCGATCCGCCGATCAGACCCACCCCCACGATCGCCACCGTATTCCAGCGGCCCGTATCGCGACTCGTCTCCCGGCGGATCATATCCTGGCGCTTCGTCTCCCGTGGCTTCATCGACTCCCCAGTCTCCAGAGGCAATTCCCACCTGCCGCGTCGTTCCCCTCCAGTAATTACGGTTCCGAGTTTCTACCATAAGCCGACAGGCATTATCAGGTGGGCGCGGTATAATCTGGCGACTGATCCAGCTTGCGATAGCCGCTCCCGCTTGCGCAAAAGCTCCCTGTTCGATCCCCCTGGAATCCACCCCATGTTCTCCGCTCGTTTGTCGACAAACGAAGCGGCCCGGCTTTGCCACCGGTGGCATCTATCCCTCTCCGCCGGGGTGGATCTCCGTCGCACTCTGTCCCGCGAAACCGAGCAGTCCCGCGGTACGCAAAAGGACCGCCTGAATATCGTACGCGCCGCCGTCGATCGCGGCGAAACGCTGACGGACGGCCTTGCCGCCGCCGGTTCCTATTTTCCCCCTCTGTTCCGCAAACTGACCGAGGTCGGCGAGCGAACCGGACACACCGCCGAAATCTTCGGTCGCCTCGCCGAACACTAAGAGCACCAGCTCACCCTCCGCAGAC
>JALHPA010000132.1 GCA_022842745.1 Pirellulales bacterium | reverse complement strand
AGGATTTACCGCGCCTAGAACAGGCCGCGTTGACCGGCTGCCCTAGCCGGCTCTGCACCCACCTCCCGGTCAACTTTTGGAACTTCGACCGCGGCCAACCGGGAAATAGCCGCTTTCGCCAGATCGAAATAATCCCGAAATCGCTCCACGCCAACGCCACAAACGCCCACGGCTTCGCACGCGGCAATGGTTGAGCCGGACCCCATGAAGGGATCGACGATGATTCCTTCGCCCAATGGCAAAGCCGCATGGACAATCCGGCGCAAGAACGACTGTGGCTTCAGGCTTGGATGATCCGCGATCCCCCTTTCCCGCTTGGAAGTGCGTTCGCTCGGAATCAAGTCTTCAAACGGGCGTTCAGCCGAGATTCGACGCAATCCCCCCGTTTGCCAATTTCGCAAACATTCTCCCACGGTCATCCGAGCCGGCATCGGCTTTCGGAATAGCCCCCAAGGTTCGTAGCAACCCTTCGGGAGCGAAGAAACGCCAGGGAATTCATCCTCGAAATTCTTCGGCCTGTCCCCGCCGCGCAGCGTTCGAACCAGCCGAATCACTTGCCCGCGAAACTCCAACCCGCCCTCCACCAGCGCGGCGTACAGCAATTGGGCGATGAATGCGTTCGTGGCAATGAATACGTGCCCTCCCGGTCGCAGCGCGCGAACGGTCAATTGAGCCCAATCCATGAAAAAATGCCGCAGCCGCTTCCGTTCCTCGACGTCCAACGCCGTGAACCTCGGCAGCGGAGCGCGGGCATGCCCGTCGAACGATGGCGGAATGCGCCATATTCCCCCGCAGCCAGCCGCCCGCTTCTCCAACTGGTCGAGGTCGTATTCCTTCACACCGTAAGGCGGATCGGTCACGATCCCGTGAATCGAGTTCTCGGGAATGCGGCTCAGCCATTCCAGGCAGTCGGCGTGAACGATCCACGACCTGCCAACGCGTGCCGCATCGTAATCGAGCGCCAGGGGGTGAGGGACTCCATTGTTCATATTGCAGATCCTATCAGGTTCCCACCAGCCCGGCCACGCGAGGCTTCTAGCCGCTCGGAACCATGATAACGCCACGGTCTGTTCTACCCGCCGCACCTGCCGCTTCCCGTGCGCGACCAGAGATCGAGACGTTCCCCTTTGCGGTTATCCATCCCCGCGCCCCCGCCCCTTCCCCCGCTCCGCCCGCCGCCGTAATTTCAGCGCCTTCGCCTCCCCCTTCTTCGCAGGCAGCCGCAGCGCATGCCGCACCATCCACAACCGCCGTTCCCGTCCCTCGGCCGTCATCCCGCCCCCCACCGCTTCCGCGATCCACCGTTCGCAAACCGACAACGCTCTCTCCGGATGGTCCTTCCAAACGTCCGCCAGATGATTCGCCACCGACCGCCGCACATAGAGCTCCGGATCGTCCTTCAACAGTTCCAGCAACTCCAAATTCGGTTCCGGATTCGCCTGCAACGCCCGCAGCCGCATCCCCCACGGCAGCCGCGGCCGGCTCCCCTCGCTCACCAGCCGCCGCACGTGCGGATTTGCATCCGCCGTCCACCCCTTCAATCTCTCCAACGTCGCTTCCGGATGCTCGACCAGAAACGGCCGAATGCAAAACTCCGCCGTAAACCGCTTCGTCAGCGCATAGCAAGCGTCCAACCCGCTCTCGCAACGCGCCACTCCCCGCGCCCCGACCAGGCACGAATGCGGCAAGTAAAAAAACGTCGCCAGCCCGTTCCCCTCCGTCTTCACCAACTCCGGCCCCAACGACGCCGCCAGCATCGGCCCCGCCTCGTCAAAATCCTCCGGCAGCGCCTCGCCCAGCGCCTCGCCCACCCTCGCTCCCCGCTCCATCAGCCCCAGCCCCTCCAGCCCCTCACACGCCCGCCGGACAAATCCCTTCCGATCAAACCCCGGCACAACCGGCGCCAGCGAATCCGCCAGCAACTCCACACTCCCCCGATCCACCAACGTCCACATCGGCCGGCCCCGCTGGATCGAACTCGGCGCGACAAACCTCTCCGCCGGATGCTTCTCCCCACCACTTCGTTTCGCCATCCTCTCCGCTCCCCTCCCTACCGTGGACAAAACTGCGTTCCGACAATTATCCCCCTATGTTACCATTCACCCAACGGCTGCGAGCAAGAACGCCCTCCACCGGCAACCAGCACAACAGCCCCCACCGGCTAGAGACCGGTCTTCGCCGAAGCTCAAGACGGCGGCCGCCAAGATCTACGACGTTCCATGTAACGGAGTACAACAATGCGACTCTCGTCTCTTGTTTTGACGGTCTATGGTCTGTCGTCGCTCGGATGCCACGCCCCGGTTGCAACGCCAACCAATCTGGCAATCGTAAACACGCCGCCCCCACCCCTCATCGTCGGTGGCGAATACGCCATCGAAGTGAAAACGAACTCCGCGGACAGACGCCTCACCTACGAAGGCCAAGTTAAGGAGATTGACGGCCACACGATTATCTTGGACAAACCAACCCGCACTTCTATACGCGACGACACGCCACCCGTTCTTGGCCACCTTCCCGGTCTTGGACGCTACTTCAAGAGCGTCGGAATCGGTCAAACCAAATCCGATCAGGATGTGACTTTGGATCGACGCGACATTTTGGACGCGACACCGATCGAAAATGCCAAATCCGTCGACGAACCAACCGCTCCACCAGCCGGCGAACGCGGTCCCACAGCGCGGCCAATCGATCGGTCCGCCCCAGATCAGCTTTCCCGTTAGACACGTGACAGGCGCGCAACAACCGACTACGATCTTTGTTGTGAGATAACAATATCTCCGTGTTAGGCGCGCCGATGCAGCCTAAAAAGAACTGGCGGAACTTTCCAAAGACAATTTCGGCAGATCTTGGAGGGCAGCAGATGCTGGGTCTACTCATCGGCGCCGCGATTCTGGGCGGCATCATCGCCGTGATGGAGGAGGGGGACTTCCCAGGCTGGATCCCGATGATCATTTGTGTCTTGGCGGCCGTTCTGCCGGCAGTCGTCCTGAATATCGTATTCCCCGAGCTGCATTTTCTCGTCGGCTTGGCCGCCGGTGCTTTGTGCGCCGCCATTGCGATCTCGGCCGCCTGCGGTATGTCCTTCAAACGCGCAGCCATCGCCGCGAGCATTTACCTGGCCATCAACACAGTCCTTTCGCTCGCGTTGAATGCCGTGCTTTGAACGTGGGCCGAGCCGCCTGCCGCTACATAAGCATCGCGTTGCCTGACAAAGGCGAATTCCCAAGCCCGATCCGCTTTGCGGCGTCAACTTTCGGCCGACCGCTGGCACGTCTCGCCCCACCCCCGCCTCACGAGTGCGACTTCCCCTTCTCTCCCCAATGCGCCGCATTGAACTGCTGCGATCCTCCCCGCGGAATCGTCAACGTCTCCCACCGCTCGCCCGCATGGTGCCGCGCCAATTGCACGATCTGTCCCACGTGATAACACGTATGTCCCAGCGACCGCGCCATCGCCAGCGATACCGTATGCCGCTCTCCCCGAATCATTACCTCCCGCTCCAAATCCTCCGCCGACAGCCCTTGCAGCGTCTCGAACAGCCGACTCCACCCTCGGTTCCAGGTTTGCCATATCTCCTCCTCGCTCCCAAACGAATCCACGAATTCGTCGTCCCGGTTCCGCCACGGCTTCTCCCCGTCCGTCGTCAAAAAATCGGTCCACCGCGAGTTCAAATTTCCCGCCACGTGCTTCATGATGACCGCGATCGAGTTGGTGTGCTCGTCCAGCGGCACGCGCAGCTTCTCCGCGGAAACCTGCGCGGCGGCCCGCTCCGCCAACCGCTTGTTCGCCTCAAACGTATTCACAACCGCCGCCAGAAATCCCTCGCCCGCGCTCATCGTTCTTACCTCCCTAAAAACCCGCCCCTCCCCTCCCCGGTTCAACGCCTGATATCCTACCAACTCCCCCTTCCCCAGACGTAGATCCCCCATGCCGATAAACCTCTCCGAAATCCCCGGCGCCTTCCATCTCCCCCGCCCCAATTGGGACGTCATCCGCGATTGGATCGACGCCCGCGTTCCCGAACCAGATCGCCCCGCCGCCTGGACCGAAGTCGCGCACCAGTGGCTCGCCATCCTCAACGAAGCGCTCGATTCTCGCTACCATACCACCCCCAGCACCCACCTGCTCCTCTTCGCTCCCCGCGACTACGAACACACCCACGCCCTGCTCAATTTCGCCGAGGCCGGCCTCGCGGCGATCGAAGATGCCCTCGGCAGCCTCACCGGCAAAATCTGGCTCGGCCCGCTCGCCGTCCTCCTCTTCGCCGATGCCGAAGCGTATTCCCGCTACACCGCCCCGTTCGTCCCAGAGGGAGAGCTCTTCCAGTCAGGGGGCCTGTGTCTCAGGCAGCGCGGGCATGTGCATATCGCCCTTCATCCCTTTCCGCTGGATGCATTGCGACGCAGCATGCTCCATGAGATCACGCATGCCTGCCTCGCGCATCTCACGCTCCCCCTCTGGCTGGAAGAAGGCGTAACGCAATTGGCGGAGGAAGTAGCGACTTCCCCTTGGGCTCGTTTCGCCCTCGACCGGGAGTCCGCGACCAATATCCGGAGCTTTTGGCTCGATCGCGGTCTGCAAGACTTCTGGTGGGGCCAAGGCTTCTACTCCCTGGGCGAAACGCAACGGCACAGCTACCAACTGGCGCAAATCCTCTTCCACTTCCTCGTTGCCGACCATCGGCGAAAGCTCCCCGACCTCGTTCGACAGGCTCATGCGGATGAGGCGGGCGAAAGCGCAGCGCAGGCGGTCCTTGGCCAGGGGCTAGCGGAACTCGCGGCCCAATTCCTCGGAACCGGACCGTGGGAACCCGTCCCTCCCGATGCTCCTTCCTTCTGCCGACGAGGAGCTCTGTACCTTTCGCGCAAGCAATTCGACCAGGCAATCGCCGATTTCAATTCAGCGATTCAGCTCGATCCCAAGTTCTCCAACGCCTACTCCAACCGCGGTCTGGCGCGCAATCACCTCTTGGATTACGCTGCCGCCGCCGCCGACTATGAGCAGGCAATCGATCTCAATCCCAACGATCTCTATGCCCACAACGATCTGGCCTGGCTGTTGGCCACCTGTCCCGACGACGAGCGTCGCAACGGTGCGTTGGCACTACACCATGCGAACCGGGCCTGTGAATTGAACGGATTCGGCCAATGGTTTTGCCTCGGCACTCTAGCCGCGGCCTATGCCGAAGTCGGAGATTTCGAAGAGGCTCGAACATGGGCCAGGGAGTCCCTCCGCCTGGCCCCAGCGGAAGAACGGCCCGCCTGCTCGGAACGTCTGAAGCTGTTCAAAGTCCAACAACCCTACCGCGACCTGCCAAATCAACCGCTCCCCGCCCCAAAAACCCCCGGCGAAATAACCTCTCAACCCGCTTCGCATCGCAATTCGTAGACTCTTTAACAGGCCCCCCAAAACCAACAACTCATGCGCACCCCACTCCCCACCGGCGCGACGAATAATGGATAACCGTCGCTTCCAATCCTCTACCTCTGCGGACTAACGAGCCAGTACATCGGACGAGCGACCCGCGCCCGAATGGCGAACCCGGTAGAAATTGTTGGCTCAAGTACCACCCGCCAATACAATACGATTCGTGAGCCGATACAACTGCCGCGAAACACGGGGCAATTGCCCTCCAAGCGTACATCACCACCAGCGACCAATAACTCGCATGACTACCAACCCGTCTCCGAGTCTCGTCGCCTTCATCACGATCGCTCTCGCGATGGCGATTCCGTCGGCGAGTGCCCAAGTCCCCTCGACGACCACCCTCTTCAAGCCACCGGTCCGCCTCTCGGCAGACGGTCAGTTCATCGACACCGGCCCAGCCTGGGGACACAGCGGTCCCTGTGTCGAGGATCTCGATCGCGACGGCTTGAATGACTTGATCGTCGGCGACTTCGGGGGAAAGTTCCGTTACTACCGCAATGTCGGCCTCGCCAACAAGCCTGCCTATAAAGACCAAGGCTTCCTCCAAGCAGGCGGCGAGGACGCAGTCGTTAGGATCTATTGTTGCATTGGCAGCCAGCCCCGCTTCTGCGACCTCAATGGCGACGGAATTCGCGACCTGATCGCCAATTCCTACGACCCAGGGCACTGCTACTTTTTTCGCGGGCTGGGGAAAAATCGCTTCGCCCCCCGCGAGGAACTGCTCGACAAGGCGGGCGTCCCCATTCGTTCGGCCCCCAACCAGCAGCAAGACTACCAATCCTTTGGCGGCTTTTTCGAACCAGTCGACTGGGACGACGATGGCGACTTCGATCTTTTGATCGGGTGTTTTGACGGCGCGCTCAAGCTGAGAATCAACGAGGGTAGCGCGACAAAGCCTGAATTCTCCGCCGAAAACCTCGATGTCAAGGGAGCCGCCGGACCGCTACAAGTCAAAGCCCACTTCTGCCCGGTCGCCGCCGATTGGAACCGCGACGGACTCTGGGACATCATCGCAGGCAGCGACGACGGCAGCGTGACGCTGTTTCGCAATATCGGAACCAAGAAATCGCCCGCGTTTGCCGAAAGCGAAGTCCTTGTTAAGGCCAGTGAACGCCCCGGCTTTGACAGGGTCATGTGGAATGAAGCGGAAGTCACTCCGGGGATTCGCGCCCAAGTCGCCGTCTCGGACTTCAACGGAGACGGCCAGCTCGATCTGCTCGTGGGAGACATCTACACCGCGTATGAATGCAAAAGCGACCTGACCGAGCAGCAGAAGCAAGACGTCGAAAAACTCGTCGCCGACTGGACGTCGGTGCAAAATCGATATGGGGAAAAAATCGATGCGATGCGAAAAGACTTTGACGAGCGCTACCCCGGCGACAAGATGTTCAGCGACGAAGCGGACAAAGCCTGGACGAAGGAGTACGAAGCGCTGCGCAAGGGTCCTGAAGCGACGGAAATGAAACAGCACGAAACCCAATTTGTGAAGTCGCTTCGTCCCTACCTCGCGGCTACCAGAGGTTCCGGCGATTCAAGCTTCGATCTCGCCAAATCGCATGGCCACGTCTGGCTGTACTTGCGCAAATGATCGATTGCACATGCGGCATTTCCGATCGCACACCGCCACTCCGTGGTAAAACCCTGCG
>JALHPA010000131.1 GCA_022842745.1 Pirellulales bacterium | reverse complement strand
AGCAAAGTCGGCATGTTCAGGTCCTCGCAGTGCAGGAAGAAATTGAATCGGCCGTTGCTCGGAGGAGCAGCGAACCCTTGGGCTACTAGAAGCAATCAATTGCCCCCTCTTTTCTTAACCCCGAAAACCGGTCGCAGATTCTCGATAGGGGGGGAAAAAATGTGGAAAATGGACCGATTCCCCTAGGGATTGGGCGGCGGATGGTCGTTTGCCTGGGCACGCGGACAGCGGCCAGTCGCGGCAGACGCGGTAAGTGGACGGTCTCGACGGCGGTGGCGGAGAACGATTCCGTTCGGGGG
This sequence comes from Pirellulales bacterium, assembly GCA_022842745.1. GTDB lineage: Bacteria > Planctomycetota > Planctomycetia > Pirellulales > JALHPA01 > JALHPA01. Next base: position 6,777 of record JALHPA010000131.1, on the reverse strand, counting down.
AGCTTCCTGCTGCGCGGAAAGAGCTTATGGTATAGTGTGGCCGCACGGGTCGCCCTTGGCGCAGCCGAAAATTCCTAACTGTAACATGGGTAGGGGTTTAATGGCGTGTCGCCGGAGCCTATTGAAGACAGGATGACTGGCAAGATGTCTATCATACCCACCACGGCTGTCATTTTGGCGGCGGGCAAAGGGACTCGGATGAAGTCCGAGCTTCCGAAAGTGCTCGTTCCGGTGGCTGGCCGCCCGATGATCGAATATGTTCTCGACGCGCTCCGCGCGGCCGGAGTCCAGGACCTGATTGTGGTCGTGGGATATCGGGCGGATTTGGTGCGGAAGGCGTTACAATCGCAGACAGGAGTGACCTTCGTCGACCAGACGGAGCAGCTTGGCACCGGGCATGCGGTGATGACTTGTCGGAAGGAATTGGCCCGGCGACGCGTTGTCGCCGACGCCGGTCCGGCGGTGCTGGTGGTGGCGGGAGATTCGCCGATGATGCAGCCCAGTTCGCTGCGCGGCTTGTTGGAGGAATTCTCTCGGCGGCGGCCAGCCTGTTTGATTGGAACCGCGACCAAGGAGGATCCACAGGGTCTGGGACGGGTCGTGCGCGACTCCGCCGGGGAGTTTCTCAAAATCGTGGAGGAGAAAGACGCCACGGCGGCCGAAAAGCAGATCACCGAAGTCAATATGAGTTGCTACGCATTCGATTGTGGGGCGCTATTGGACGCTTTGGACCAATTGAAGAATAACAACGCGCAACGGGAATACTACATCACCGACGCCCCGGCGATCCTGAAGGATTCTGGAGCGGACGTGGCGGCGTTGAACGTGCTGTTGCCGGTGGAAGCGTTAAGCATTAACACCGTGGACGAATTGGCGGCAGTGGAACGAGAACTGGTTAAGATGTTAGAGTCCGCCCGCGCTTGATTTCGATCCCTTGTCCGGTCGCGCGTGAGCCACCGTGGTCCGCATTTTTTGTTGGCAGCCATGAACGATCTGAAGCTGTTTAGCGGCCGTGCGAACCCCGATTTGGCAAAACGGATTTGCGATTATTTGGGCCTGCCCCCCGGAAAGATCTCGATGGGGAATTTCCCGGACGGGGAGATTTCGTGCAAGATCGACGAAGACGTGCGCGGACGGGACGTGTTTCTGATCCAGCCGACTTGCCCGCCCGTCAATGAGAACATCATGGAGCTGTTGGTGATGATCGACAGCTTCAAGCGGGCCAGCGCGGATCGGGTGACGGCGGTGATGCCGTATTTTGGCTATGCGCGCCAGGACCGCAAGGACGCGGGACGGGTGCCGATTACGGCCAAACTGGTGGCGAATATCATTACCCGTGCGGGGGCGGATCGGGTGCTGGCGATGGATTTGCATGCCGCACAGATTCAAGGATTTTTCGACGTGCCGGTGGATCACCTGTACGCCGCCCCGGTGCTCAACGAGCACTTCAAGTCGCTGGGACTGAAGCGGGAGGAGCTGGTGGTGGTGAGCGCCGACGAGGGGGGAATCAAACGGGCCTTGGGGCACTCGACGCGGCTGCAAGCGCCCTTGGCGATCGTGGACAAGCGGCGGACGAGCGCCGAATCGACCAAGCAGGAGAACATCATCGGCGCGAGCGTAAAGAACAAGATCGCCCTGATGTTCGACGACATGATTAGCACCGCCAGCTCGATTTGCGGGGCGGCCAAAGTGATCCACCAGAACGGGGCGCGGGAGATTCACGTCGCCGCCACGCACGGAGTGCTCGTCGGACCGGCGATCGAACGGCTCGAGGGGGCGCCGATCAGCAGCGTAACGATTACCGACACGATTCCGCTTCCGCCGCACAAAATGCTGCCAAAGATCCGCGTCTTATCGGTAGCCGCGCTACTAGGGCAGGCGATCAAGCGGATACACCGCAACGAGTCGGTCAGCGGATTGTTCAATTGAGCAGTCGGTCTGCTGGAGCAGGGACCGCGGATACGGTTTTTGCGCTACGAAAGGTTCGAGGTCGCGTTCGAGGGGCCGGCGGTTTTCAGGCTGTCTTCGATGCGGCGGAGGTAATCAATGCTGTCGCGGGCCAATCGCTCGATCCCTGGCAAATAGTCAAAAACCTCGACCGAAATCCAGCCGGGATAACCGATGTCGGCCAGGGCTTGGAGGATCGGTTCGAATTGCACGTCGCCAAAGCCTGGGCCTTGGCGGTTGGGGTCGTTGGCATGAAAGTGATGCAGCAGAGTGCGTTGCGCGTGGATGATTGCTGGAATGTCGAGACTCTCGCTCGACATGGCTTTCACATCGAGATGCAACCGGCAATGGGGGGAATCGACCAACCCGCAGAGCTCCGCCCCGGCCGCCGCGGTGAGGAGAAAATCTCCCTCGGCGGGGCCAAGCGGCTCGACGCACAGGATCGTAGCGCAACGCTCCAAGGCCGGCAGTGCGAACCGAATGGCATCGGCGGCGTACTCGAGGGCCGCGGAGTGCGTCACTCCAGGCAGCAGGTTGCGCTGTTGCGGCGAACCGAGGACCAACAGCGAGCCACCGAGATCGCGACATAATTCGGCCAGTTGTCCCAGGTAATCTCCCGTTCGGCGGCGCACGGCGGGATCGGGGGAGGTGAGATAGAACCCGGTGGTTTGGGCCAATAACCAATGGAGTCCCACGACTTCCAGGCCAGCGTTCGCGGCCGACTGGCGCACTTCGCGCCGCTGGGCGGCAGAGATGTCGCGGGCGTAGGGGGCGAGAGTAAACGGGGCGATTTCGATTCCCGTGTAGCCGCATTGCCGAGCGAACTCGAAACCGTCGGCGATCGATCGATCCTGGAAGGTTTCGTTACAGATGGCGTATTTCATGGGGGAAGGAAGGTGAAAAACGCGTTCCGGGCGGGTCCAAATCGAACCTCAGGAACCGACGGGAAAACGACTACAATGATTAGCTCGCCAGTTGCTACGGCCGAGTGGAACGATTGGAGACAGCATAGCATTCCGTGAGTTTGCCGGCGTTACCCATCGACGACGTACTCGACGAGTGCTTGGAGGCCTTGCGGGGGAGCGGGGGACTAGTGTTGCGCGCTCCTCCGGGGGCCGGCAAGACGACGCGGTTGGCCCCGGCGATGCTCGACGCAGGCCTGGCTGGCGATCGACAGATCCTGCTATTGCAGCCGCGGCGTCTGGCCACGCGAGCCGCGGCGGCGCGGATTTCCGCCGAGCGTGGGGCGGCGCTGGGAGAGGAAACGGGGTATCAGGTCCGCTTCGAGCGGCGGGCCGGTCCTCGGACCCGCATTTTGGCGATGACCGATGGGGTATTTCTGCGATTGCTGCAAGACGATCCCTATCTGGAGTCCGTGGGGGCCGTGCTGTTCGACGAATTCCACGAACGGACACTGAACGCCGACCTGGGGTTGGCGATGGCGCGGCGGGTGCAGTCGCAGGCGCGGAGCGATTTGAAGATCGTCGTCATGTCGGCCACGCTGATCGCCGGACCGGTGGCGGAGTATCTTGGCGGTTGCCCCGTGATCGAGAGCCAGGGGCGGCAATACCCGGTGGCGATCCGACATCTTGCGGCTGCCTCGGAGATGGCCTGGGCCGAGCGCGCCGTCGAAGGGGTGAGGGCGGCAATTTCGGAAACGAACGGGCATATGCTGGTCTTTCTGCCAGGGGTGGGGGAAATCCGGCGACTGGCGGAAGTCCTGGCGGAATATCCACCCGCCAGCGAATGTGCGATTCACGAACTGTACGGCGATTTGCCGCTGGAACGACAGCAGGCGGCCCTGGCGCCGTCCGAACGGCGGAAAATCGTTTTGGCTACGAACGTGGCGGAGACGTCGCTGACGATCGACGGCGTGACCGGGGTGGTCGATACCGGGACGGCGCGGGTCCTGCGGCTGGACCCGGCGACGGGAATCAATCGCTTGCTGGTCGAGCGGATCTCACGGGCGGCGGCCGATCAGCGGGCAGGGCGAGCGGGACGGACCGCGCCGGGGGTGTGCTGGCGTTTGTGGTCGCCGGGGGCCGAACGAGGGATGGCGGAATTCGACGACCCTGAAATCGTCCGCGCAGATCTGTCCGGTCCGGTGCTGGAGTTGTTGCAGTGGGGGGAACGAGACCTGTTCGAGTTCCCTTGGTTCCAGCCCCCATCGCGAATGGCGATCGAGCAGGCGGTGACGCTGCTCGCGCGGTTGGGAGCAATCGACGCCGGGGCCATGACCGCGGTCGGCCGCGAGATGGTCCGGCTGCCACTGCCGCCGCGGTTGGCGCGAATGGTCATTGAAGCCAACCGGCACGGCGCGGCGGACGCGGCTTGCCTGGCGGCGGCAATGCTTTCGGAGCGCGATCCATTCGCGGGTCAAAGGCGGTCGCCGCGGAAGCGGACAACGCATGCCAGCGATTCGGACGTGTTGGACCGCGTCCTGGCGCTTCGCGATATGGCAGCATCCCGCCGGCGAAACTCCAACGCGCCCGGTATCGATCCTGGAGCGGTGCAGGGGGTCATGCGCATTCAACGCCAACTGCTTCGGCAAGTGGAAGAATTGAGCCCGCCGGAGGCGACCCTGGAGGAAGATGAAGCGCTGGGGAGGGGAATTCTGGCGGCCTTTCCGGATCGATTGGCGCGCCGCCGGGCGCCTGGCAGCCCGCGCGCACGAATGGTGGGGGGCCGGGGAGTGCGGCTGTCCGACGAGAGCGCGGTTATCAACCACGAACTGTTTGTGTGCGTGGAATTGCAGGAGCAGGGAGGCGCGGAAGCGCTGGTCCGACAGGCGTCGGCCGTCGAGCGGCATTGGCTACCGGCGGAACATGTATCGATCCGGACCGAGGTCGAATATGACGGCGAGCGAGAACGGGTGGTCGCTTGGCGCAGGACGCGGTTCCTGGACTTGACGATCGAAGAAACGCAGGCGCTGTTGCCTGCCGACATCGACCCCGCCCCCTTACTGATCCGCGCGGCGCGCGAGCGCTGGCCGCAGGGTTGGCCGCTGGACGAGGGGGCGTCGCAGTTTCTGGCGCGGGCACGGTCGCTGGCTGGCTGGATGCCGGAATTGCAGTTGCCGGATTTGGGTCCGGGCCCGATCCCGGACCTGCTGGACGTACTGGTGGTCGGTTGCACTTCGCTTGCGGAGCTGCAAAGCGCGCCGGCTTTGCCGGCGCTTTTGAGTAAGTTTTCGGCCGAGCAGTTGCGACAGATCGAGCGTCACGCCCCGCAGCGATTGACGGTTCCCAGCGGCAGCGCGATTACGCTTTCGTATGACTATGGCCGCCCGCCGGTGTTGGCGGTGCGGATTCAAGAGTTGTTCGGCCTGAGAGAAACGCCGCGCATCGCAGGGGGACGAGTGGCGGTGCTATTGCATCTGCTGGGGCCGAACTATCGACCGCAGCAGATCACGTCCGATTTAGCCAGTTTTTGGCAGAACACCTATCCCGAGGTGCGGAAAGAACTGCGACGCCGCTATCCGAAACATGCGTGGCCCGACGATCCGCTCACGGCGACGGCCGAGCGGCGGGTCAAGCGGCGGGGCGAACGGTGAATCGCCCTCAGCCGACCTTGGCGGATTTCGCGATCGGCGGTGGAAGCGTCAGTCCCATGAGCCAGGCCTGGATCCGATCGAGCAGCGCCGGTTCGTGGAGCTCGGATCGTTGTCCCACCAGAACAAACGTGCGCGATGCGCAAGCATCGGCAAGCGCGCGCAGGTGTTCGGCGGCGGCGGCGAGAAAGTCGTCGCTCTCTGCCGCGGTGAGCTCGTGTCGGAGAAGTACGGTCCGTTCGAAGTCTCGCTCGCGGCGCAACGAGACGAGTTGGCCGTGTTCCGCCTTGTAGAGCAGAGGTTCCACGAACGCCCGCCGTAATTCTCCGGCCGTATTGAACTGGTAAACGCGATCTTGCCCCAGATAGACGCTGCCGGCCCCGTCGCGGCGAAAGCCGACGACGACTGTCTCGGCAAACCCCTGCACGTGCATTTCCGCGCGCTCCGGCATGGCGGTCGCCTGACGGAGCAGATCTTCGCGGGGACTCTCGCTGCGCGCCATGGACGGGACGATGGAAGAAGGCGTCAATCGCTTTGCAAGCGATTGCGATAGCGACGGCTGACGCGGTGCAACAGTGCCCTTTCATCACCGGAAAGCCCCTGCATGCCGTACTCTTTGAGCCGCATCAGGACGTCGTCAACGCGAATTTCCTCTTCGGCTTCGACGCGGAGTCGCCGCTCGCGCCGGGCTTCGCGGCGGCGGGCCAGCCAGCGGCTGAAAAGGCTCGGTTCGTTTTTGCGCCTTTCCTCGAAGGACCGGTTGAGACTGGTATAGCCTTGAGAAAAGTCGTAGCCCAGGAGGTCTTCTTCCGGTTCAGGAGCGTGAAGCGCTTCCAGTTCCAGATGGGCGGCAAAGAACAGAAACACCGCGAACAGGGAGAGAGGGAGCCAGGCGGGAATGACACGCCCTTCGTCCGGCAGCCACCAGGCCATCAACAACAGGCCCACCGCCGCCAACATGGCGCTGCATGCCACGACGATCACCGCTTGCCGCGCGCCCAGAGCGGGCGACAAGACGGCGTGCAACGCCCGCCCACCGTCCAAAGGGAAGGCCGGGAAGAGGTTGAGCAGGAGTAGCCAGTTGATCCAGCAACCGAGCTTGAGGGCGACTAGCCAGGCCTCGCCGGCCACCAGGTTTCGGGGGTCAAATGGTGACAGGAGCAATTCCTGGAGATCGGCGCCAACCGCCACCAGGGCGACAGCCGAGAGCATCATGAGGGTAAAGTTTGCGGCGGGACCGGCCAGCGCGACCATTAGCTCGCGATGCGGTTCGCGAGCTA
>JALHPA010000130.1 GCA_022842745.1 Pirellulales bacterium | reverse complement strand
ATGATGCCCGACCAATACCCGATCCCCTCAAACTGCTGAATCCGCCACGTCGCCAGGTCGACCAGCGCACACACCCCCACCAGCCCCAGCCCCTCCCCAGAAATCCCCAATCGCCGCCGCCCCTGCCCCCCTCCAATACCTCCCGTCGCGCAGCCGCCGCTCCTCTCAATGATGTCGACCGCACCTCGTTCCATGCCGCCGCACCCCCCAAATTCCGTCCCGCAACCCTTCCGACGCCCGCCCATTTGAACGTTCGCCCCCGGCCAGCTATTAACGTCCTCCCCCCCGTCCCCGTCAAGCAAATTCTCCCTCCACCCGTTCCTCCCCTCCTCTGCCACGCCCCTTCTTTCCAGTGACGCCTTCCGCGACCGCCGCGGCGATCCCCAGTCGACCACAAATAGTTCGCCGCCGAGAACCAACTCGCCCCCGACTTTCACCCGCGAATTTCGCGAAACCCTCCACAAACGAAGCCCCCGCCGACGCTATCGCCCCCCTTTTTTCTGATGGACCGTGTTAAACGGCGCCGATAGAATCAATTGTCCGCAAAGTTCCCTGGGTACGTGCATGTTCCGGACGTTGATCACTTTGGTGCTATCGATGGCGCAACTCCTCGCGGGGAATGGCGCTTCCGTCTATTTATGTATTGGCAGCGACGGTTCGTACTGCCTCGACGCCGGCCCCGACTCCTGCGCTTGCATCCAGGGCGAGAACGCAATCGCGGACAGCGACTGCAAGCACGAACACGGCGACTCCGACTGCGACGGCCACACGGATTCGCAGCCTGTTCCTAACGAGCGGGATTTCCTTTCATCCGTCGATGCGGGCGGATGTACGCACATTCCCATTTTGGTTTCGTCCGAACAGCAAACGAGTGCCGGTCGCGCTTCCCTGACAGTCGACGCAAAACGGCTGGCTGCGCTCTTCCCATGGCCGCTATCGTCCGGCTTCGGTGGCCGGTTGGCGTCTCCCCCCGAGTTCTATCCGTTCCGCCCACCGTCGGTCGCCAATTCTACTCTGACCGCCATCTCCACGGTCGTCATTCGCTGCTAAAGCAGCCTCTCATTTCGGCCTTGTCCTGCGGAGTCGATGGTCCGCGCGATCATCCTCGCTCGACTTGTTTCAGCCGCGTCTTCGATCGCACTGCCCGAGCAACCTCGTGCCGCAGCCGGTCAAGGCATCACCCTTCACCTTCGGAGAGACTATGTCCGCAACCGTTATGGCGCCGTCGCGCCCCGCGAGTAGTCCGCCACAGGTCGAAGCCGCACCCGCTCTTAGCCCCCGCCGCCGCTGGCGGCTGACGGCGTTGAGTGCCGTCCCAAACCTGGTGGTCTTCTCCATGCTGGGCGGTGTGATCTACATCGGACATCACACCGGTTGGAAGCTGCCCAACTTCTCATCCTTGCTCGGCGCCGCATCGGTCGCTCCTGACGACTGGTGTGCCGAACACCTGGTCCCGGAATCGAACTGCATCGAATGCCGCACCGATCTGCTTCCAAAAAATAAGCCGCATGGCTTTTGCTTGGAGCACGGCGTCGCCGAGTGCGTGCTTCATCACCCCGAGTTGGCCCAGGTGAAAGGAGTGCCGCAGCTCCCCAAATACGACACGGTTGCGGCGATATCGCTCCTGGCCCGACCGGAAAACAATAGCCGCAACCTGATGCACTTGGGCCGCGTCCAGTTGTCTTCCGCAACCAGCGCCGCCAAGGCCGGAATCGACGTCGACGTGGTGCAAGAGCGTCCGATGCAGGACGCAATCACGGCAAACGGCGAACTGATGTTCGACCCCACTCGTGTCGGTCATCTCTCGGCGAGAGTTCCCGGCGCCGTGGCGAAAGTCTTCAAAATCATTGGCGATGAAGTGGCCGCCGGCGAAGTACTGGCGCTGATCGACGCTTCTCAGGTGGGACAAGCCAAATCGCAATTTCTGCAAGCCGTAGTGCAACACAAGCTCCGAAAGTCCACGGTCGACCGCCTGCAGCCCCTGTCGGCCGATGGCGCGGTGCCGCAGAAATCCTTGCTCGAGGCCCTCTCCGCGCTCCAGGAATCCGAGGTGGCTCTCATCGCCTCCCAGCAGGCTCTGGCAAACCTTGGCTTCAACCCGCCGGAAAGATGGGAAGGCCGCGAATCGCGGTCCCTCGCCGACGAATTGCGATTTCTCGGCCTGTCCCACGGCGTACTTGCGTCGCTTCCCGAGGGGACAAAAACCGCCAACCTCGTCCCGATTCGCGCCCCCTTCGAAGGTGTGCTGATCGCATCCCACGTCGTCGCGGGCGAGGTCGTCGATACCGCGAAGCCCCTCTTCACCATCAGCGATCCTCGCCGGATGTGGTTGGTGCTAAACGTTCGACAAGAGGATGCCAAACGGGTTCGGCGTGGCCAGAGCGTCCGCTTTCAAGCCGACAAGGCCGATCGCACGGTGGAAGGCACGGTTTCGTGGATCAGCCCTGCCGTCGATGAACAGACCCGCACCGTGCAGGTTCGCGTTGCCGTGCCGAACGATGACGGCGCGCTTCAGGACAAGACATTCGGCGCCGGCCGGATCATCCTTCGCGACGAACCCCACGCCATGGTTGTGCCTCGCGACGCCGTGCAATCGACGCCGGATGCATCGTTCGTCTTCGTGCGCGACAAGAACTACTTCGACGAGCAATCGCCGAAGTTCTTCCATGTCCGGCAGGTTCGCCTGGGAGCGCGCGACGAGCAGTACGTCGAGCTTCTCGCCGGGGTCTTGCCAGGCGAAGTGATTGCCTCCAAGGGGAGCAATGTCCTGCTCGCTCAGCTTCTTCGCAGCAATCTCGGCGCAGGTTGCGGCTGCCACGAGTAACCAGCGAACGACCGGAGATGAACGTGGACTTCCTCAATCGGATTATCGACTTCTCCCTGCACAACCGGATGGTCGTGATCCTGGGGGTGCTGGCTGCCGGTGTAGCTGGCGCGTTCTCGCTTCAGCATCTCGATATCGATGCTTTCCCGGATACAACGCCCGTCCAGGTGCAGATCAATACGGTTGCACCGGCCCTGGGGCCGGAAGAAGTCGAGCTGCAGATAACGTATCCCATCGAGCAAGCCATCGGCGGGCTGCCGGCGCTGGAACAACTGCGTTCCATCTCCAAGTTCGGGATGTCGCAGGTTGTCGTCGTGTTCAAGGACGGAGTGGACATCTACTTTGCGCGGCAACTCATCAATGAGCGCCTGGCGTCGCTCGAGATGCCGCACGGGATTGAGCGGCCCAAGATGGGACCGGTCGCGACGGGACTAGGAGAAGTCTTTCATTACGTCGTAACGGGTCAAGGAACGGATGTCACCGAACTGCGGACGATCCACGACTGGGTTGTGAAACCGCCAATGAAAACGGTTCCCGGCACGGCGGAAATCAACAGTTGGGGCGGCTCCGTCAAACAGTACCAAATTCGTCTCAATCCCGACCGGCTGATTAAGCACGGCTTGACGTTCGACCAGGTTGTCACAGCGGTCCAGAAAAACAATCTCAACGTCGGCGGGGGCAATATCAGCCAACCGAGCGGCATGTTGCTGGTTCAGGGGCTGGGACGCACCGTGAACGTCGAGCAGATCGGGCAGATGGTCATCCACGCCCAGGACGGCGTGCCGATCCGCGTTTCGGATATTGGCGAAGTCGTTATCGGTCACGAAATCCGCCGCGGCGCCGTAACGGCCAACGGCCAAGGAGAAGTCGTGCTCGGCCTCGGCTTCATGTTAATGGGCGAGAACAGTCACGCGGTCACCTGGGCGATGAAGGAGAAGCTCAAGTCGCTGGAGTCGAACCTGCCCCCCAATGTTCAAGTCAAGCCAGTTTACGACCGCACCCAGCTTGTGGACTACGTGATCGACACCGTGCGAAAGAACCTCTTCGAGGGCGGCCTGCTCGTCGTTGCCGTCCTATTCGCCTTTCTGGGTAACCTGCGCGCTGCCGCTATCGTGGCATTGGCCATTCCTCTGTCGATGCTCTTCGCCTTTACGGGCATGTATCGCTTCGGTATCGCGGCCAGCCTGCTCAGCCTCGGCGCCATCGACTTCGGTCTCGTGGTCGATAGCTCCGTCGTGATGATTGAAAACTGCGTCCGGCATCTGTCCCACGATTCCAATAGCGGCAAGAGCCGCTTGGACATCATTCGCGACGCCGCGGTCGAAGTTCGCAAACCGACCATGTTCGGCGAACTCATCATCATGATCGTCTACCTGCCGATCCTGACGCTGGAAGGGATCGAGGGAAAGATGTTCCGGCCGATGGCGCTCACGGTCATTTTCGCCCTCATGGGGTCGATGGTTCTCTCCCTAACGCTAATGCCCGTGCTGGCAAGCTACTTGTTGCCGAAAAAAGTCGAGGAGCGTGAGCCGTTCCTGATGCGAATTGCTCACGCGATCCACTATCCGATCCTCCAATTCGCGATGCATCACAAATGGGCCGTCATGGGCTTTGCCGCCAGCGTACTGGTTCTCGCGTTCGGTATGATAGCCCCGAATCTCGGGTCTGAGTTCGTGCCCCGGCTGTCGGAAGGGGCCATTGCAATTGGCGTTGTGCGGCTGGCGGGAACCGATCTCAGCGAATCGGTGCGCTACAACACGGAAATGGAGAAGGTGCTGCTGTCCACCTTTCCCGACGAAGTGGAAAACGTCTGGAGTCGTATCGGCACGGCCGAAGTCGCCACCGACCCGATGGGCGTCGAACTCACCGACACGTTCATCACGCTCAAACCGCGCGCGTTGTGGAAAAAGGCCAGGACGCAGGCGGAACTCACCGCACTCATCGACAAAGCCCTGCGCGACATGCCCGGACAACGCCTCGCCTACTCGCAACCCATCGAAATGCGGATCAATGAGATGGTCTCGGGGGTCCGCGCCGACCTTGGCGTCAAGCTCTTCGGTGACGACTTCGCCGTTCTCGTCGGCAAGGCCCAAGAAATAGAGCGCGTGCTCAATTCCATCGACGGCGCCGCGGACGTGGCCGTCGAGCAAGTCACCGGCCAGCCGATGCTGCAAATCAAAGTAAATCAAGATCAGGTTGCCCGCTACGGCGTTTCAGCGCAAGAAGTGCTCGACCTGGTGGAGTCCATCGGCAGCAAGCCAGTCGGAGAGATCGTCGAGGGCCAGCTTCGCTTCCCCTTGATCGTCCGGCTTCCAGAGCAGTACCGGGAAAGCCCGCTATCCATCGGAAACCTGCTCATCTCAACGCCCAAAGGGGAACGCATCCCTCTCTCCAGGCTCGCGGCTGTGGAGATTGTCGAGGGTCCCTCCACCATCACACGCGAATGGGGCCAGCGGCGGATCACCATCACCGCGAACGTGCGCGGGCGGGACCTCGGGAGTTTCGTCGCCGAGGCGCGGTCAAAGATCGCGGAAAAAGTGGCGCTGCCATCCGCCCGCTACCGCGTGGAGTACGGTGGCCAGTTCGAGAACCTGCAGCGCGCGCAAACCCGTTTGATGATTGTCGTCCCGCTAGCGCTGGTCCTGATCTTCGTGCTGCTCTACATGACTTACCACAGCATTGTCGACGCCCTGCGTGTATTTACAGGCATCCCCTTCGCCTGGGTCGGAGGCATCTTCGCCCTCTGGCTGCGGGACATGCCCTTCTCAATCTCGGCAGGCATCGGCTTCATCGCCATGTCCGGCGTCGCCGTCCTCGATGACATGATCCTCGTGTCGTACATCCGGCAGCTTCGGCATCAGGGGTTGTCACTCGATGACGCCGTAACCCAGGCAGCCATCACCCGCCTGCGCCCCGTCCTGATGACCACGCTCGTTGCCAGTTTGGGCTTTCTGCCAATGGCATTCAGCGAGGGCATGGGAGCGGAAGTTCAGCGCCCCCTCGCCACGGTCGTCATTGGCGGGGTCATCGGAGCGATGATCATGTCGCTGCTCGTACTTCGCGTTCTGTATTTGCTGTTCAACGCCCCCGACGCTCGCCACGAGCGACGGGGCAATGCCGAAGCAATGCTCTCCGAACCAGTTTTTGCGGGATCGACTCGTTGATTTTTTCCAAGGGAGTAGTGACCTATGAGATCCAGAATTTGGACGGCGATGGCTCTGACTCTCGCCGCCACCGTGTCAATTGGCTGCGGTCAAGCCGATTCGGTTGCCACGCCAAAAGAGAACCGCGCCGAACACGGCGACCACGATCACAGCCCCCCCTCCGCCACCGCGCAAGACAATCACGATCACTCCGGCTGGTGGTGCACCGAACACGGCGTCCCGGAGGAAGTCTGCGGTCAGTGCAACGCCAAACTGGCGGCAGATTTCCAAAAAAAAGGCGATTGGTGCAAACAACACGACCGCCCGGATTCCCAATGCTTCCAGTGCCATCCAGAGCTGCAATCAAAATTCGCAGCCCAGTACGAGGCCAGGTTCAATAAGAAACCCCCCACGCCAGAAGGCTGAGCGCAATCGTCCCCAGGTGTCAGTTTCGTAGGTCACGGCGCCCCGTGCCTGATAATCCGCGCCGGGTGCCTGGCTGTTGCACAGCATAACCCAGCCCAAACGCTCCCCCTGTGCCCGGTTCTGCGCTCGGCGATTAATCTCTCTCCCCGCGTACCCCCCACCCTGAACCCCCGCTCAACCTCCCCCAACACCACCCCAAAAAAAATCCTCCCCGCCAGGCCGCTCAATCCAAGACTTCCAGGCCGTAAACAGCGTCCAGCGACCTTCGCTTGATTCCAACCGCCTCGCAGGCATCACTCAACGGACTGCTATGCCTGCCTCAACCGCAGACGAAAGACGTTCGAGTAGCGTGGTGAACTAAGCTCGAAGGTAGAAAGCGGATCCGGGTCAAAATCGACCAGATCCCGATACCGTCCGGCAATGTGAACCACTCCCCACCCATCCACTGCGACTCCATTTCCCGTATCGCTGACGATACCGCCAATGGTCTCCGCCCACTGAAACGCCCCGGCCGAATCAAGTTTCACCACAAACACATCGTCGTCTCCGCCGGAAGCGCGCAAAACCTGTCCGCTGCTTGGATCAAGATCCACGACTCCATAGAAGCTCCCCGTCGCATAAATACTGTTCACTCCGTCGACTGCGAGTCCCCACACGCCGATGGAACTGGTATCCTCAAGTGCCTTC
>JALHPA010000129.1 GCA_022842745.1 Pirellulales bacterium | reverse complement strand
TGTCAGGCAGACAAGTGTGTTTGGACCATCGGCCGAAGTGGATCCCTTGCTCTTTGAACTGCCTCCTTACGCCGATGTGCTTGCTGCTGTGCAGTAGCGAGTGCTCTCGAACCCAATTTTTGACATCGCAGTCGGTGTTTGTCCAGAAGCGAGGAATGCATGTGGCAACAAGTTGCATCCCGGTCTCGATCCGCTCTCCAAAGCTCGTGAAGCGATCGAGGAAACTCACAATTTCCTTTGATAAGGAGGATTTACCATGCGTCGACTATGTGTTATTGCAGCAATCGTCACCGTAATTGTCGGGCAGCTTTTCGCCCAGAAGGCATTTGCTCTGGCGGCGGATGAAGAGGGGAATGAGCCACTCATCGAACTCAACTACACGGAGTGGAAAGGGATCATGCCGATCGTCAACGACAAGGCTCGCGTTTACCACGTCTGGGTGAACGGAAACGAGCGCTTTTACTACAAGGGAGCGACGAAGCAGTTGAATGTCGCGATTGCCGCATTCGCCAAAGTGGAGGTGAAGAACCACGTTGTTGTGCTGCGCCCCGGGCCGGTCGAGCGACGTTCGATCGGCACCAAGGCCCGAATCCTCTTCAACTGGGAACTTAAGGTCATCAGTGGTCACGCCAGTCAACGAGCGACCGACGACATCGAAGACCTTGAATGGCAAAAAGATCCCGTCCTGACGGTCTACATCGGCGGCGACATCGACTTGGACAAGATCGAAATCCCCGAAGGCGTGACCCTGCGTGCCGCACCGGGCCAGAGCAAAGAGGCGAAGCAGAATCAGGCCGCTACGAAGAAGATCGAGGAGTTCGTGAAACAACGGAAGAACGAGACAAAGAAATAGCGGCCCGTTCCGTTGGCATCTCCAATTGCCTATCCTTCACGAACTGGGTTTCGCTGTTGAGTGGAAGAAAGCGGGACAAAACCAAGGTGTCACGAACCGAAAACATTTCGGTTCCACCCACATTTCCACCCGATGGCGTCCCGACCGATGTGATCGGCAGGCGGTCGCTCGGCTTCGCCCGACCACGACCGCCGATCAGTCCACACAAGGACTGATGCACGCGCTCGTGACAATAAAAGCGGAAGTAGTTGGCCAGCGACTCCTCGGCATGCCAACCATCCGTGTAGACTTTCAAGTACACCTCCTCGTATTTGACAGTGCGCCACAGCCGTTCGATGAACACGCGGTCCAGAATAACTGCACCCGTTTGAATCAGTTTGAATCAACGTGCGGCTGGCCATACCTGTGGAAATCACTTCTCCTTGCGGCCGAGTTCGTTGAATTTGGCTTTGTTTGGGTAGTCGTCTCCCACCACTTGCGGCCCTTTGCCCGCAGCCGGAGGGATGACCCACTTCGCGCCCTTCACGGCCGTTGGACCTTTTCGCCACGCCTCGAACAACTGCTCCAGGTCTTTTTCCAAACTCCCGGGGTCGTGCGGCGGCATGTGTTTGTTCGGCTTCCAGCCGTTCTCAATAAACATGCTCATGGTGCTCATCCCGACCCGGTGGCAATCGAAACACTTGTTGCCTTCGATGTGCAGGGTCCGCATATCCCAGTTCTGACCACCGATGACGAAGTAAGGTGACTTCTGATCTAGAATCGGAACCACGTTCTCTTTGGAGCCGGGAATCTTAGCTGCGTTGATGAACTCGTTCGTAATGAACGGGTCTGCCTGGTGGCACTGCACGCACTGCGGCCGATACGGGTTCGGGACCACGTACGCCTTGTTGAACTCGTCGGGTTTGTCGATCCACGGCATGACACCACGCATCCGCAGCGTTTCCTTGTCCAGCGTCACCCACGGATGAATTTGATCGCAACTCTCGAAGAACGCCGTCGCCCCCGTCTTCTTGTTGTAGCCGATCATCTGAACGGACCCGAGCACCTTGGCCGGGTCGCGGGTCGAGTTACGGCCGAAGCTGACCCATACCACGTCCGGTAGCGGTTTGCCGTCCGCGGTCCGCCCTTCGTACCGCTGAAGGACCGACCCGGAAACGGTGTCTTTCCCCAACATGCTGTAGTTGTCGCAGGAGCGGCCGAGGTTGCCGTACTTCTGCACGCCGTTGACGTACAAGGGGATTTCGACGGACTCGCTTAGATCGATCTTCGGCGGCACTCCCAGGTGAGGCTCGGACATCTTCGCGTATTCAGCCGCGGTCCTCGGGAAGTGCCACCCGCTCGGGTCGAGTAGGCCCTTCTCGATGAGTAGTTTTTCCACGAACGCTTTCTTCTCGGCTTCGCTCATCTCCTCCGGCGACTTCTGCTGTGGAGCCTGCCCAGGCGGAGCGCTTACCACCGTTGGCTTCGATGTCGGTTGATCTGCCGAACGAGCAAACAGGACTGCAGCTGCGGCGACTCCGATGAACGCTGCCGTAGCCTGAAACCATCGGACAGTGATTTTCATGCTCAAAGGCTCTCTGTTGGATGCAAAAGACCCAAATCGAACATCCTTCAGAATTTGCAATATTAGGATGTGGCCTGACGACAATTTCACGCTGTGATGGCTGCATGGCATTTTTTGCGTTGAACTGCGCGATTGTCAATCGCTTTGATTCGGTCGCCATTTTGGGAAGCACTCGACCGTCCCGTAGTAGATCGCTTAACAGGTTACGAGCGAGCGAGATTAGCGAAACTGGCGACAAGATTTGAAATCCGCTAGTACTTCTCTCAAAACACTTTGCGTCGATTAGCCGTGTCAGCATAGGAACTGTTGTCGAGTGATTGAACCGGGTAAACACCAACGAAACAGCGATCAAAATGCATTGAAAGTAGAAATAATCGGGTTGGAAGGATTTGAACTGGACGCTGACGCGTGCCGGGTGATGGTTGATCGGACGAGAAGGCGTTTCGGCGGGGCTTGAACCGGACGCTAAGGCGTTCCGGCTGATGGTCCTTTCTGGGGTATGGGTGTTGCCGGGAGGGTGAGTCGGATTGGGGGAGTGGCGGGCCTCGCTCGTTTTCTGCGATTAGAGGAATTCGAGTAGGGTGAGGCGGGTGAGTTGGGCGGTCATGCGGAGGGAGGCTTCCAGGGCTGCCTGGCGGGCGGTGAGCTGGGAGATGGCGGTCGCCAGGTCAACGTCGATATCCTCGGAGAGGGCCTGTTCGAGGTTGATCGATTCGTCCTCGATTCGGGTGTCGAGGACGTCGAGGGCTTGCTGGGTGGCGCCGACTTCGGCGCGGGCGAAATTGAGCGTTAGGTTGGAGTCGTCCAAGAGGGCCAAGGCGCGGTCGGCTTGAACGGAATTGTTGACGCGGAGGGCGTCGCGCAGGCGGATGAGGGCGTTGAAGGCGCTTTCCGTCTCTTGGGGGTGGGGCTCGCGGCCGGTGATCGATTGGGGGGTTCCGCCAGCCGTGAGGACGGGCGTAGTCGGGAGGCTGGGTGCGGCGATTATGCCGAGGCCAGTGTTGCCCGGTTCGCTGACGGCATTGAGGGCGGCGGTGAAGTCGCCTTGGGCGTTGATCTGGGCGAGGATGTCGTTGGCGGTGGTGACGCCCGGCTCGACGGCGATGGTGAGTTGGCCGGCGAGCGGGTTGAAAGTGACGAGGGGCGACGCGCCGACCGGGCCGCCGTTGGTGAACGAGATCTGAACGCCGTTGCGTTGCGGTCCGGACTGGTTGGCGGTGAGAACCAAGTCGTTGTTGGGGCCGGGGAGCGCGACCTGGGCGGTGGCGGGGATGGAAGGGGCCGCCGCCGAAAGTGAGGGCTGGCCGACGGGGATCAGGCCTAGATCTTCGGCGGCCTGGCTGCCGTTGACTTTGTGGATGCTCAACAGGCCCGATCCGACCAGGCCATTGTCGATCAGTTCGATGCCGTTGCCGCGGGTCGCCAGTTGGGCCGTGACGCGGGTATTGGGATCGAGATTGTTGGGGTTGTTATTGATGGCGGCGATCAGGTCGCCGATCGTTTCGTAGTCGGCGGCGCGAAAGCCGAGTTCCACGCCATCCTTGCGGCGGATGAGGAAGTCGTTTCCCTCGGCGTTGGAATGGACGCCGAGTCCGTGGTTGAGGGAATCGAGCTTGACGGCGGTGGTGAGGGAGCGGACGCCGAGCTGGGACGCGGTTGTGCCGCCGTTTTCGCCGATGGCGAAGTCCGCGCCGCTGAGGCGGGAGCGGAAGCTGAGGGTGCGGCCGTCGGGATTGATGGTGGCAAGCAGGTCGGCGGGGGACTGGTTGAGCTTGTTGAGCAGGTCCTCGACCGTGACCGCGCCGGAAAGATCGATGGTATAGGTCTGGCCGCCGTTGGAGACTTGCAGACCGGAGGCCAGGTCGAGGGGTGTACCGGCGCCTCCGGCGAGCGTTCCTGCCGCGGAGAGGGCGACTGGGGCATCGCCATCGTTGGCTTGATCGCCGACGCGGTCGAGGCTGGCGGTGAAGAGGGCGTTGAAGGCGGGATGGGCGTTGAGGGCGGCCGCGGCCTGGTTGGCGGTGGACTGCCCGGCGGCGATATGGACGGTAAACGTGCTTGTGCCGGCGTTGAAGGAGACGGTTTCGCTGCCTGCGGCGACGGCGGGATCGTTGGTGAAATTGACGGCGTAGCCATTGGCGGCGGCGCCGATGGCATTGGCTTCGATGCGGAGGTTGTTGTTGTCGCCCGAGGAGGAGACGATGGCGACGGCCCGGGTGCCGAGGAGGTCGGCCAGGGGGGTGGTGAGGCGGAGGGAGGGATCGAGATCCTGGCCGGTGATCGGGCCGACGCCGATGCCGGCGACGGAATAGATCCCCAGTTGGCTGGCGGTGTTGGCGCCGTCGGCCTCGGTGATCTGGAGGTTGCCTCCACCTGGGGCATCGAGGGAGATTTTCAGCGCGCGGTGGGTGATTTCGACCTGGAGGGCGCGGCCTGGGGGGGGATGGGCCTGGATCAGGGCGGCGATGTCGCCGAGGGTGCTGGCCGAGGAGAGGTCGATGTCGCTGGAAACGGTTCCGTCGCCGATGCGGATCGTGCCTAACGCGATTCCCTGACCGCCATTGAGGTCGGAGAGGAGGGTGTCGGCGGAAACGATGGGATTGAGGTCGGCGGACCCGACGACGGGGAGCGAGAGGGCCCCGAAGACGCGGCTGCCAGAGATGCTGGAATTGAAGAGGACGTCGACGTCGGAATAGCTTTGCAGTTGTTGCTCGTTGCCGTTGAAGCGGACGAAACCATCCCGACCCTCGAACGGAGTTGCGTGGTCTTGGAGCCGGCGAAAAGGTAACGGCCGCGGAATTTCTGGTTGCCGGCGTCGATCAACTGTTCGAGGGCGCGGTCGATCTGGGTGGCGGCGGATTCGCGCTGCTCGGCGGTGCTGAGCGTTCCCAGGACTCCCTGGGCCGCGGCGCGGGAATCGGTGAGCAGGTTGGAGATGTTGGAGAGGGCGGAATCGGTGGCGCTTAGATAGCTTTGGTTGATTTGCAGATTGGTGCGGGCTTGGGTTTTTTGTTCGATGAGGCGCTGGAGGGCGATGCCGCGGAGCGCGGCGGGGGCGTCATCGCTGGGGAGCTGGACCCGGCGGCCGGTGGAGATTTGGGTTTGCAGGCGCTGGAGGTCGATTTGATCCGCGCCAAGCTGGGAGAGGACGCGCTGACGCGAAAAGAGGTCGCTGATGCGGGTGGTGGGGATGGGAGTGATGCGGGGCATCGGGAACGGGTGCGGGTTAGAGATTGACGAGCAATTGCAAAAGATCGTCGAGCGCCGAGATGTATTTGGCGGAGGCCTGGAACGCGCGCTGGTAGGCGATCATGCGGACGACTTCTTCATCGATGCTGACGCCGCTGACGGCCAGGCTTTGGCCGGACAGGGCGTCCTCGAAGACGCGAGCCCCCTCGGCGACGGACTTGGCGACGGCGGCGCCTTGGGTCAGGTCGCCGGTGAGCTTGTCGTAGATGGCGGAGAGGGGCTGGCCGGCCTGGGAATTCAACGGCCGGTCGAGGAAGTTGGCCAGATCGACGGCGGTATTGGTGTCTTCGCCGATTCCGCCGCGGCTGGCGGCGAATTTCAGGGGATCGTCGGCAATCGCGCTATGCACCGACAGGCTGAAGGCGTCGTGACCGGAGAAGAAGGTGTTGACTCCGAGAGCGGCGAGGACGCCGCTCGTGTCATTGGCGAAGGTGAATTCTTCGTCGGCCGAATTGGCGGAAAGCACGAGGCGGTTTTGGGAGTCGACCGCAGCCTGGACGCCGGGAATTGCGTCGATGCTCGCGGCGAGGTCGGAAAGGGAGGTATCCTGGTCGAGGCCGTTAAGGTCGACGAGGATTTTCGTGGTGCGGGTGAGGCCGGTCTGGCGGTTGTAGACCTGGACCTCGAAGGCGCCGTTGACGGGGGTGAAGGGGAGGCCGGCTTCGTCGAGGGGCGTGGCAGGGCTGTCGACGGCGGACTCGCTGACGAGGGATTGGTATCCGTTCAATCCCTGGCCGGAAGAAAATAGGCGATTGAATTCAAAGGCCAGGGCGCCGGCGAGGCGATTGAGGTCGTCGAGAAAAGTCCCGAGGATTTCGTCGCGTCCGGCAACCAGGCCGGCGACTTCGCCGCCGCTGAAGTCGAGCGGGGCGTTGGTGGCGGCGATGCGGATGCGATCGACGGTCTGCCCGCGGTCAGTGTAGGACTCGACCTCGACGGCGCGGGCTTCGTCGTCGAGGACGAGGTATTCGCCGCCGACAAAGACGGAGACCGCGCCGCTGGGTTGCTCGCTGACGTTGATATCGACCAGCTTTGCCAGTTCGGTGAGTGCCTGGTGCCGCTGGTCGCGGAGTCCGACGGCTTCGCTGGCCGAAGTGTCTCCCCCTTCGGATTGGGCGATGCGGGCATTGAGGACGCGGATGCGCTCGGTCAGCCCGTTGATGTCGTCGGCGGCGGAGACGATGCGCTTGTTGATGCCTGCGCGGAGTGCGTCGACGCGGCTGGCGAGTCGTTGGACGTCGGTGGCGAGGGTTTTTCCCTTGAGAACGGCGAGATTGCGGGTGGCTGGGCTTTCGGGCTGATTGAGGATGTCGTGGATGCTGCCGAAGAAGTTGTTGAGCGAGGTGCTCAAGTCGGTGTCTCCCAGCTCGCCGTAGAGGCTTTCGAGTTGCTGGAAGGTTTGTTCGCGGACTTCC
>JALHPA010000128.1 GCA_022842745.1 Pirellulales bacterium | reverse complement strand
AGGAAAGCCCCGCGGAAAGATCGCCGAGACCGGAGACTTCCCAGACGTCGCCGTCCCAGGTGCAGACCGCCATGCGCTTGCCATCGGGGTAAAAATCGAACCCGGTGAGCCGCAATTGGGCGTGCCAGGGATTGTTCTCGGGCAGGGCAAAGGTATCGACCGCGAAGGGACCATCGTCGGCGCCGCGAGCAACGGAAGTCGTCAAGACGTCGGGCCAGCGTTTTGGTCCCCCTTCGGTGAGAGGCTGCAAGGCGCGGGGGGGCGGGGATTGTTTGGCGTAGGCCGCAAGATCTTCGGCCGGGAGACGGGCCAGGAGCAGCTTGATTCGCTGGGACTGTTCGGAGGCGGGAATCTTGAGCAGCGTGAAGTCCGATTCGCGAACGAGGGAGGCTTTCGATTCACCGACCAGTGCCACGGCCACTCCCGCCGGGGCGATGCGCGCGGTCAACTCCTGCGATGCGATGGGGACTTCCAGGTTACGGACGAAGATCGTGGACTGGGGATGGCTAGGATCTTGCTCCGCGCCGTACGATTCGAACAGGCGCGTCCGCCCGACCTGATAGGAGATGATCGACTGGTCGCCGTAGTGATAGACGCCGAGGTACTTGGCCCAGGGGGCGGGCAGCGGGCCGTAGCGGCGGCCGTCGCGGCCGGCGAGGCGCGGATCTTCGAAGCTTCCGGTGTCTGGATTGGCCCAGCCGGGACCGGCGGGATTGGCCAGATGGACCTCGCCCTTTAGCTTCGGGTGGACTTGGTGCTGGCCGTTGAAGTGGATGCCCATCCAATCGATGAATCCGTCGCCGGTCCAGGCGGCGGCCATGCGAAGCGTGTCGTGGTCGAAGATGGCCCATTGACGGCCGCGGGAGACGCCGCCGTGGCCGGGATCGAGGCGGACGGCGATGCCCTTGTAGGCGAAGTTCGGTTCCGGCCCGACCTCGTAGGTGTTGATGAGGCTGGGGCCGTAGTCCATCGCCGCCCAAGCTTCGACGGTGGAGGGGTCGGGGCCGAAGGTTGTGCCTTTGGGGAGGCGGGCCAGGTATTCGTCGTTGGCGGGGACGAACTGGGAGGGGTTGTGCGGCTTGAGGTAGGCTTCGCGGAGGTAGTGGATGACGTCGTACTTCTGGCGGGGGACCATCCAGGTCTGGGCCGCCATCTGGCCGTAGCCGCGGGTCAGGGTCTGGTAGAGGCTATGGGGGTCGCTGCCATTCTTGAACGCCCCTTCGGCAAATCGGAGCGACGTGGGGAGCGAGCCGGGCGCCTCTCGGGTGCCGTGGCAATTGGCGCAAACGCGAGCGTAGATCGCCTCGCCGCGGGCGAAGGCGTCGGCATCAAGGGCGCGGATCATGCCTGCGTGGTCGATGTTCCGTTCGTACTCGGGCAGTTCGAGCGTTCTTTGGACCGGACGGAGCTGGGCGGCGCGTGTGGGACCTTGCTCGGCGATTTCGATCAAGTATTTGGCCAGATCGAGAAACTGTTGGCGGTCGGAGAGGGCGTTGACCAGTCCCTCGGGCATGAGGGATTGTTTGCCGGCTGTGCGGGAGGCGATGTCGCTTTTGTTGATGATTTGGGGGACATTGCCGGCGACGGGATCGAGGAGGGTGAGCCGTTCGGCGTTTTCTTCAAGCAGCCGGCCGCTACGGGACCGGCCGTCGTGGGTGGTGATGAGCAGCGGTTCGTAGCCCGACTTGAGGACCTTGGAGGGGGCCAGGACGGACTCGATCAGGTGTTCGGCGGTGGGGGTGGGGGAAATTTTCGACAGGTCGGGTCCTAGTTGCTCTCCGCCGTCGTGGCACTTGGCGCAGGTCAGGAACCCTTGGAAGAAAAGCATGGCGCCGCGGGCGGCGTCTCCGCGCGCGCGGGCGGCCTTCGCCAGATCGGCCACGGGTTCTTGGGCCAGCAAGTGGGTCAGCGAGGGAGGGGCATCGGCCGCGTGGGTGGCGGAAGAGCCGCCGATTGCCGCCGCGCAGACAAAGATTGCCAGGTACCTAAGCATGGATTCCTCGGACAGGAGACTCTCCACTTTCTATTGGACCGAGCACAGCGCCTCAGGGGGTGGAGGACCTCTGAAGCGCCTGTTTGAATTGGGCCGCGGACGAGCGGTATCGATTCGCTGGACTGTTATTCCTTGGTGATGGTCTCGTCCAGGTTGAGCAGCACCCGGGCGGCGACCGTGTAGGCGGCCCAATCGGCCGGGTTGGCTCCTGGGGGGAGCGAATCGGGTTTGGACTCTTTGCCGGTGGCGAGTTGCCAGGGGCTGATCCAGCCTGCGGCGATACGGGACCGCTGTTTGGCGATCAGGGCGAGCAACTCGGACTGTTCGTCGTCGGTGGGGAGGCGGCTGGTGCAGAGGCGGAAGCCGTAAGCGAGCCGCTGTTCGTCCGTGGTTCCTCCCTCCGCCAGAATGCGACGGGCCAGGGCCTGGGCCGATTCCATGAACAGCGTTTCGTTCAGGGTGGTGAGCGCTTGCAGGGGGGTATTCGAGCGCATCCGCCGGACGCAGGCGGTATCGGCGTTGGGGACGTCGAACGTAGCCAGTGCTGGGTAAGGCGTGGAGCGGCGGCGGAAGGTATAGAGGGCTCGGCGGTAGCGGTCGTCTCCTGTGGCATCGACCCAAGGGAACGGGGCATAGCTGCCGGGGTGTAGTAACAAAAACGCCGGGGCCGGAGGCATGACGCTCGGTCCGCCGAGCTTGCGATTGAGCAGGCCGCTGGCCGCCAGGGCTACGTCCCGGACGATCTCCCCCTCGACGCGCAGGCGCGGGGCGCGGGCCAGCAGCCGGTTGTAGGAGTCCTTGGCCAAAAGTTCCGGCGTCACACGGGAGGATTGCCGGTAGGCGGCGGAAGTGACGACTTGGCGGTGCAGGTCCTTGATTTTCCAGCCGCGGTCCATGAACTCGCAAGCCAGCCAATCGAGCAACTCCGGATGCGAAGGCGAGTCGGCCTGCATGCCAAAGTCCTCGCTGGTGCTGACGATGCCAGTGCCAAAGTAGGATTGCCAGACGCGGTTGACGAAGACGCGGGCGGTGGTGGGGCTGTTTTTATCGGCCAGCCAGCGGGCGAAGGTGAGCCGTGTGGGGGGGGCATCGGCCGGGAGGGGATGGAGGAAGGCGGGCGTGCCGGGGCCGACCTTTTTGCCAGGCTTGAGGAAGTCTCCGCGCTTGAGGAGGGCGGTTTCGCGCGGTTCGTCGCGAGCCATGAGGGTGAGGGAGGTCGAACCCGCCGGCCATTGCTTCCAGAGACCGTCGATTCGGTCGTTGGCCTCTTTCCATTCCGCAACCGTGGTCCGCCAATAGGAGAACACGGCTGCGACCTGGGCCGGCGAACGCTGGTCGCGGGGGAGGTCGAGGATTTTTCGCACGTCGCTGGGGACGGGATCGGCCGCCGGTGCATCGGCGGAGGTGACGGAGATGCGGAAGCGGCCGAGCAGGTTGTTCTGGTGGTCGTCGCTGTTCCAGCCGCCGTGATGCTGGTGCAATTGGACGGTCAAGCGTGCTCCGCCAGCGATTTCGACTGGTTTTTCGAAGCGGAAGACGGCGTTGCGGTCGCGATTGCGGCGGCCGGGACCGGCGTCGATCGACCAGGCGGTTTCGTCCTTGTCATCGATGGCGAAGGCCACGGGACCGATGGTCTTTTTGGCGCCGGAGCGATCGTCGAAGTTTGGTTCGAGGGGGGATTCCGGCTGGGAGAAGTCGGCTGTCGCGGCGGCGAGCTTGACGTCGCTTTTCTTGTCCGGCTCGCTGGGGGCGGCGGCTTCGACCTCGATGTTGGAGAGGGCGAATGTTCCTTTGAAGGAGCGTCCCGGACCGCCGCAGGGAAGATTGGGGTCGAGCAGCGTATCCAGGCGGATGGCGGTGATCTTGGACAGATCGGTCTTGCCGGAGACCCGGAACGTGCAGTGGGTGGGGGCATAGCCGCAGCAGAGCATCGATTGATCGTTGAGCAGCCGTAACTTGGTGCCGCCGTCCGGGTCGAGGAAATCGTCGGGGGAGAGCACCGTCCAGGCGATCGCGGAGCGTTTGGCCTGGTCTTCCCATTGGCTCATTTTGTCTTGCCAATCGGGATGCCGGTGGCGGAGATCGTCTTCGATGGACGCGATCTCCCTCGTCAGCCGGTCCTTGTTTGCCAGTTCGTCCGGGGCGTAGACGATTTGCTGCGGCTCGTGATCGTTATTCAGATAGGCGAAGAGGCGATAGTATTCCTCTTGGGAGAGCGGATCGAACTTGTGCGAATGGCACTGGGCGCACTGGATCGTCAGTCCGAGCATGCTCTTGCCGATGGCGTCCATGCGGTCGAACATCGCCTCCATCCGGAACTGCTCGGGGTCGATGCCCCCCTCTTCGTTGACCATGCTGTGGCGCAAGAACCCGGTGGCCACGATCTGGTCCTGGGTGGGGTTGGGCAACTGGTCGCCGGCCAATTGCTCGATCAAAAACTGATCGTAGGGGAGATCGCGATTGAGCGAGTTGACCACCCAGTCGCGGTAGAAGAACACGTTGCGCGATTTGTCCTTCTCGAAGCCGTCGCTGTCGGCATAGCGGGCGGCATCCAGCCAGTGCCGCGCCCAGCGTTCGCCGTAATGGGGCGAGGCGAGCAGCCGTTCCACCTGCTTCTCATAGGCGTCGGGCGAGGAGTCCGCCAGGTACGCATCCAGTTCCGCGATCGACGGGGGGAGGCCGATCAGATCGAGCGACAGCCGTCGCAACAGCGTCGTCTTCTCGGCTGCGGGCGAGGGTCGGAGTTGCTCGCGCTCCAAGCGGGCGAGGATGAAACGATCCAGGGGATTGCGAACCCAGTTCGCATCCTTTACCTCCGGCAGCGGAGGACGCACCGGCCGTTTGAACGCCCAGTGTTCGGCCGGATCTTTCCTTGCCGCCGAGGAGTCGGCCGGAAATGTAGCCCCCTGATCGATCCATGCCCGCAACAGGCCGATTTCGTCCGGAGTGAGCGGGTCGCCCTTCTCGGGCATTCGGGCCACATCGTCGGTCGTGCCGGCGACGGCCTGGATGAGCAGGCTCTTGGCGCTGTCGCCGGGGAGGATGGCTTTGCCGATTTCGCCGCCGCGAAGGGCGTCTGTCTTGCGGTCCAGCCGCAGCCCCCCCTCCTGTTTTTTCGGTCCGTGGCAGGCGTAGCAGCGGGCTTCGAGCAGGGCGGCCACTTCCTTGTAGTCGATCGCGCGGGACGCCGGCGGCGGAAGTTCTTGGGGGGACTCGTCGGCGGCTTGCGTTCCTGCGTGCCAACAGGCGAGAGCGATCGCCAAAGAAACCGATCCTGTCCAAACCGCGCCGATGCGCACGTTCCGAGGGGTAATCGCTGGCTTCATCGTTTCTTGAAAAACCGTGAGCCGAAACCAGACGGCAGGCCGCGCCTTGCTGGCGTACCGCGCCGTTCCGTCCGGGGGGGTGTTGTTGTGCAACCAGGGAGGTTCCCTGGGACCTCCGATTATAACCCAGCCGAGCGTTTTTGGGCGTTTTTCGGCGAGTTTTTCCGGGATGGTCGCTCGCAGAACAGTCTGAGGCGAAAGCGCCCGAAGGGGACGTTGGATTTCGCCGATTGGGCGCTTGAAATTGTACCACGGGCTGTGTTAGCCTCGGTTCATCATCAACGGTATCTGACAAGCCCGATCGCTGGATCGGGTGTTTTCCAGAGCCCGCGACCGGAGCTTGCGCCAGGTGTGGCGCGGTCCCGGCCGCGGGCTTTTTTTGCGCGCTTCCGGCTGCTTTCGTGGCGGCCGGTGGCCCGGGATTGAAGGAGTGCGGCCTATGAAGCTGTTCCTGCTCGCCGGATCGACCTCCGCGGCGGCTGTGGCGGGGGCATTGGGGCAGCCCCCCTTCGACAGTCTCGGCAATTTGACCGCGACGGCCATTCTGGGGTGGTACGCCTGGCATACCGCTTCGCGTTCGATTCCGGAAATGCTGGCCGTGTTTCGCGGCGAGCTGGCGGCGGAACGGGACGTCCACCGGGCGGGAATCGAGGCGCTGCGGCAGGAACTGTCCGCGGATCGGGACGCGCGCCATCGCGACCACGCCCTGCTGGTCCAGGCCCTGGACCGGCTGCTGGATCGAATACCGACGTAAGCGGCGTACGTTGCCACCCACCGTGGCCTTCCGGCCGAATTTTTCGCCTCCCCCGTGCGACCTAACCGTCCGCACCCTAACCCCACGTGAGCCAATGAACCACACCGTTCCCTACGTTGCCGGCGGGGCGTCTCCGTCGCGGCAGCCGATCTGGCTGCGATTCGGCAAGTTGTCCGAAATGCTGGAATTGTTATCCGCGCTGCGTGGCATCGAACAGCCGTTAACCGCGCCGGAGGGTTTGCGCCAGTCGTTGGAACTCTTGCTTCGCTTGGCGCAGTTCGCCGGAGTCGATCCGCGTTGGACGGCGCGGCTGCGGATGCTGTTGGACGACCGCGAGCTGTTCGAGTTGGCGCTGGCGATCGTGCGCTACCTGGCCCGGGTGATGGATTCGTATGTCGGCTCGGCCGTGACTCCCGGCGATAAGCCCGATACGCCGTCGCCGGCGCAGCCCTCGATCGCCGCTGCCGCAGCGAATCCGCCGGCGCCGCCCGTCACCGTGGATGGCCAGTCGTTTGTCGATTGGCTGCCGATTGTGTTGCAAATCCTGTCCTTGCTTCGCCAACTCCGCCGACCCTTATGACCACGAATTCTGTAAACCGCCCTGGCCGCCGGCGGATTTGGCGGCTGCCGCCGTTTCGCGTGGAGGCGCAGATCGCCGCCAGCGAACTGCGCGAGACGATCGATTGGGGACTGGCCGCGTTGAATGTGCCGCCCCATTGGAAAGCGACACAGGGGGAGGGCGTTCGCGTCGCCATATTGGATACCGGGATCGACGAGAGCCATCCGGATCTGGATGGCGCAATCGACGACGCACGCGACTTTACCGGCGGCCGCACCGGAGCCGCCGACCGCAACGGTCACGGCACGCACACCGCGGGGATTGTGGCGGCGCGGAAGAACGAGCGCGGCGTGGTCGGGGTGGCGCCCGAGTGCCGGTTGTTGATTGGCAAGGTGCTGGACGACGCTGGGGCGGGAACGACGGCGTCGGTCGCCGCTGGGATCGACTGG
>JALHPA010000127.1 GCA_022842745.1 Pirellulales bacterium | reverse complement strand
TTTGCCCCTTATTGGATAGATGCCCATCCCGACCACGTCGCGGCGACCGAATTGGTCGAGGCGGCCCGCTTCTGGGCCAAGCTCACAAAAACCGACCTGCCGGGAGAGCCTTGGCATCCCGAGCGGATTTTCTATTACTATTGCGTCCACCTGCGGGTCGTCGCCCAGCCGGCGTTCGTGCTCGATATTTCCCCTTATTGGGAGCGCAAGCGCGAAGCGATTGAGTGTTACAAGAGCCAGTTCCTTACCGGCCGTCCCCCGGACGAACCGACCGTCATCGACCGCATCCGCGATCAAGCTGCCTATTGGGGTTGGTCGATCAGCCGCCGCTACGGCGAGCCATTCGCCTCCCGAGAAGCGATTGGCCTCTCGGGACTGTCCGAGCTGCTATAGCTTCGCGACCCGCCGCACCCATTCGCTTTGCTCCACCCATTTGGCGGACGGCTGAACGCCGGCTACGGACAGATTGCTATTCCTCTTGCGCGCCCTCGCCCGGCAGGTCGTTGAGATAAACATTCCGCATTACGATGCGGGTTTTGACATTCGGCTGCGGTTCATTCGCCGGATCGACAGCGGCCGGCGCCGCATCCCCGGTTGTTGCCTCCGTCCCTTTGCCGGCATCGGACTTTCCGTCGGCGGTCTTCTCATCGCCCCCCTTGGCTGCAGCACCCTTGCCCGGTTCGGAACTTCCTTTCTCACTGGCGCCGCCATCAGCCTTTGCGGCGCTGCCATCGGCTTTTGCGGCTGCATCGGCCGCGGGGTCCCCCTCTTCCTCCTCGGTGTCCCCCGCCGCCGCCCTCTCCAAAGCATGTTGGCGTTCGATTTCCGCGGAATCCGCCTCGCGGATGAATTGCACGTAGACCTTGTATTCCCGCACGCCACGCCACGAAAACGCCTCGATCGTCTCGGGACCGTTGACCGTCGGCTTGCCGGATGGTTCTCGCCCCACCTTGGTAACGACCTGTTCCCGGGTCAGCGGCGTCTTGGACAGGGCTGGATCGGCTTTTTCATGACCGTCGACGTACTTCGCCAACTCGTCATATGCCTTGGTCGCCTGCCAGCGGGCCAGGTAGTCCCACGCGAGCGCCACCAGCATCACAGCCAGCACAATCAGCAGCACCAACCGGTCAGTCGGCATCTTTTTCGGCCCGCCCGCGGAAGCATTGGAAGCCGGGGGGGGAGTCGGGGACGAGCTCATGGGAATCCGCCAGATTGCAGACAGGGAATGGGTGGGAACCGCAACGAAGTTGGCCGAAAGTCGCCCCAGGGGATCGGCCGAACAACAGGACCGACAGTTTAACCTTGGCCCAGCGGCAAATCCAGCGGATTTCACTGCGCCGCGCGGTAGATCCCTCTCACTCCTTGGGGGAGCTCACCCCCACCGGCGTCTTGCCGATGCAGTAATACGTAAACCCTTCGGTCTTCATCTGTTTCGGGTCGTACAGGTTCCGCCCGTCGAAAATCACCGGCTGCTTCATCCTGACTTTCATCTCCTGGAAGTCGGGATGGCGGAATTCTCCCCATTCGGTAACGATGGCCAGCGCGTCGGCCCCTTCGAGCGCCTGCATCGGCAGCGCGGCGTACCGTAGCTTTTCGCCGTACTGTGCCCGCACATGGTCCATCGCCTCCGGGTCGTGGACCTGCAACGTCGCGCCCACCTCCAGCAGCCGATCGATGAGCGCCAGCGATGGCGCATCGCGGATGTCGTCTGTTTTCGGTTTGAACGACAGCCCCCAAATGGCGATCGTGGCGTTTTTCAGTGCGGCGCCAAAGTGACGTTCGATCTTGCCGGCCAGGATCTGCTTCTGCCGCTCGTTGACCTCGTGGACCGCTTCGAGAATCCGTGGCTCCAATCCCTTGGCGTGGGCCATCGAAGCCAGCGCGCGAACATCCTTGGGAAAACAGCTCCCCCCGTAACCTACGCCCGGAAACAAAAACGCGAAACCGATGCGGCTATCGTGGCCGATCCCCCGCCGCACGTCGTCCACGTCCGCCAGCATCCGTTCGCACAGATTCGCTACTTCGTTAATAAAGCTGATCTTCGTCGACAATAGCGCGTTAGCCACGTACTTGGTCATCTCCGCGCTTTCTGGCGACATCACCAAAAATGGCTTCTCGGTCCGCAAAAACGGCACGTACAAATCCCGCAGCACATTGCCCACCTCGGGCCGACGCACTCCCACCACCACCCGATCCGGTTTCATGAAATCTTCGATCGCCGCCCCCTCCTTGAGAAACTCCGGATTGCTGGCCACGTCGCATTCCCGGCCCGTGCGGAGTTTTAGCCGCTCGCCGACCGCTGCATTCGTTCCAACCGGCACGGTGCTCTTGGTGATCACGATGGCGTTCGCCGCCAGGTGGGGCGCGATCGCGTCGACGACCTTCCACAGGCTGGTAAGATCGGCCGAGCCGTCCTCCGCCGGTGGCGTACCGACCGCCAAAAAAATCAGCCTCGCGTTGCGAACCGCGGCCGCCGTCTCCACCGTAAAGTGCAGTCGCTTGGCGAGCACGTTCCGCTCTACCAGCTCCGCCAGGCCTGGTTCGTAGATCGGGATTTCGCCTTTTCTCAGCCGGTCGATCTTCGCCTGGTCGATATCGACGCAGGTCACCTCGTTGCCGCTTTCGGCCAGACAGGTCCCCGTCACCAGGCCGACATAACCGGTGCCAATTATCGCAATCCGCATCGCACTCTCCTCAGGGATTCCATCGGCCAACCGCGGCCAGAGTCCAAGTATAGCTTAGGCCCGCTTGCCGCCGACATCCGGCCCGCGCCCCCCCGCACAACGTCCGCCAGCGCGAACCGTCCTATCGGGTAAGTGTCTGCTGATTGTCCGCCAACCGCCGCCGCCAGCCGGTTGCAGTTGCTAACACCAAACCGTGGTTGCCCTTACGATATTTTACTCGTTACACCATTCGCCGCCGCCCGGCAAGTCGGATGGCGGATATGAGCCGCTGGACTAAACTATGGGAGGCGGACGTTAGCCTCCGCCCACCCTGAGCCTTGCCCTCCGCGACTCGATCCATATCCACCCAGGAGCTTGTTCGTATTGTGACCGATTTGCAGCGCACTGAAAGTGTCGCCCGCGAGGCTGCCGTGCTGGTCGGGGTCATTCTCGCCGAGCAGTCCCGAATTGAGGACCCGCTCGAGGAACTAGCGGGCTTGGCCGGCACGGCTGGCGCCCGCGTGGTCGGCGAGTTGACCCAGCGTCGCGAGACGCCCGACATGACAACCTATCTCGGCAAGGGCAAGGTCGAGGAGTTGCAGCGGTTGGCCGCCGCCAATGACGCCGACTGTGTCATCTTCGATAACGATCTGTCCCCCGCCCAGACGCGAAACCTCGAGAAAGCGGTCGGGGTCAAGGTGCTTGACCGCACCGAGTTGATTCTCGACATTTTTGCCAGCCGCGCTCAAACGTACGAGGCCCGTTTGGCGGTCGAGTTGGCGCAGTTGCGCTATTCTCTTCCCCGGCTGAAACAAATGTGGACCCACTTGTCGCGCTTGAAGATGGGCATCGGCATGCGCGGTCCCGGCGAAAAGCAGTTGGAAGTCGACCGCCGCCTCGTGGAAAAGCGGATCCACGACCTCAGCACGGAATTGGAAGAAATCCATCGCCGCAAGGAACGCCAGGTCGCCGCTCGCGGCGATCGAATGACCGTCTCCCTCGTCGGCTACACCAATGCCGGCAAAAGCACGCTGCTCAATACCCTCACCGGCGCAGGCGTGCGCGCCGAAGACAAGCTCTTCGCCACCCTCGACACCCGCACCCGCCGCTGGCAGCTTCCCGGTTGGGGTCCGGTTCTGCTCAGCGATACCGTCGGTTTTATCCGCGATCTGCCCCACCATTTGATCGCCAGCTTCAAAGCCACGCTCGAGGAGGCCCGCCAGGCGAACCTTCTGTTGCACGTTGCCGACGCCAGCAACGACAGCGTTTTCGACCAAATCCAATCCGTGGTTCGAGTGCTGGAGGAGCTGGAGATTGACGAGAAAGACACGCTCCTCGTGCTCAACAAAGTCGACAGCGAAGCCAGCCGCAGCCAATTGGACCGGTTACAGGCCCGGTATCCCGCGGCGATCGCGATTTCGGCCCGCTCCGGCGCCGGGCTACCCCATCTGGCATCGGCCGTCAGCGACGCCCTCAGTCGCGAGTTCCAAGACGTCGACGTGGAGACCGGCGTGGACAATGGCCGTTTGCTTGCATACTTGGCCGCCCACGGAGAAGTCCTCTCCAAGCGTTACCAAGACAGCCGCGTGGTCGTCCACTGCCGGTTGTCGCGTCAGCACCTTGGCCGCATCCACGAGCCCCAAACCGTCGTTCGACCGCATTCCAACGGCCAGGCGGCGAACGGCAGCCCTTCTTCCTGACCCGGCTCAAAAAGAACACTCGAGGGGATCGCGCTGCATTGGTGTCGAAGCGGCGCAAGCTCCGAACCAGCGCCAACCAGTGCTCAACTCCGGCCTTCCGCATCCAGCGTTGCCCTTCCCGGGTTGCAGGCCTGGACCCCGAGGCTAGAATACCAGCACACACAAGATTGATTGGTCGTGCTTACCGCCCTACGATCTCGGTGATTCGCTGGGGAATGGGCCGTGGCCCCAAGGCGACACCCCGCCCCAATGCGCGAGTCCGCCGCTGCGGCGAAGACGTTGCATCGCCAGATTTCGATCCGGAACGTTGTACGACCTTTGACCTGTTTCAGCACTCCCTCGCCCATCGCTTCGCGCGATGCCCGCCGACTGGTTTGAATTCGACCTGGGGCGCCCTTGGTGAGACCGACCCCCCTGCGTCACCTGTTTCAATCTGAGCCGGGATTCCTATGTCGCGCCGAAGCCGAGCTCGTGAAGTTGCTTTGCAGGTGCTGTACCAGGACGATCTGAATCCCTCGGCCAGCCCCGCCGAGGCCGATCGGTTTGTCCGCGAGCGGCTGAAAAACCCCGAACTGATCGAATTCTGCCGGGCGTTGATTTCTGGCGTCCGCCGCAATCGCCGCGAATTGGACGAAATGCTCGCGCGCACCGCCGATAACTGGAGCCTGGGACGCATGGCCGCCACCGATCGCAATGTGTTGCGGCAAGGGGCTTACGAAATCCTGTTCTTTGACACGCCGGACCGCGTCGCGATCAATGAAGCCGTAGAGTTGGCCAAGCGATTTGGCACCGCCCACTCGGCCCATTTCGTGAACGGCATTCTCGACCGTTTCCTGGCCGGACATCGCAAGGAGTAGTCCTGCTTGAATCGGCAATCGCGTCGATATCGCCCGGTCTGGCCCAGTCGGCCGTCGAAGTGCGACAATCGTTGTCGATCGCCAGACCGCATTCACCCCTGACCCAAGACTCGATTGCATGGGATTGTTCGATCGCCTCAAGAAATCTTCGCCCCAACGTTCCGCGTTGGAGGAACCGACCGCGGCCCCAGCGGAAGCGGCAAGTGACGCCGCGCCCGTTCCGCGCAGCCTGTTCGCGGAGCTGAAGGATGGCCTGCGCAAGACGACCCAGTTACTCAACACCGACATCCGCGACCTTTTCAAAGGCCAGGGGCGATTGGTGGACGACGCTTTTCTGGAGGAATTGCGCGCGATCCTCATCAAAACCGACATGGGTCCGCAGCCAGCGCAGGAGACCGTCCAAGAGATCCATGCCGCTTATCGTGCGCGTGTCGTGCATATGGACGACTTGCTCGCGACGGTCAAAGCCAAGACCAAGCAGCTTATGGCCCAAGATCTCTCTCCGCTGAAAATGGCGGAGTCGGGACCGACGGTGTTCATGGTTTGCGGAGTCAACGGCTCCGGAAAAACCACTTCCATCGCCAAGCTGGCGCACTTGTTCGCGGCCCAGGGGAAGCGAGTGGTCCTGGGGGCCGGCGACACGTTTCGCGCCGCGGCCGTCGAGCAACTCTCTATCTGGGCCGAACGGCTCGGGGCGCAAATCGTGACCGGCCAGCCCGGCAGCGATCCGGCCAGCGTAGCTCATCGTGCGGTCGCCGCCGCCGTCGAGTCCGGCGCGGACGTTTGCATCATCGACACGGCAGGCCGACTCCAGACCCAATCCAACCTCATGAAGGAATTGACCAAGATCCACCGTGTCTTGGGAAACAAGGCCCCTGGCGCTCCCCATGAGGTATTACTGGTTCTCGACGCCACCGCCGGCCAAAACGCCATTAGCCAGGCCCGCGGATTTACCGAGGCCGTCCAATGTACTGGCATTATTCTCTCCAAAATCGATGGTACCGCCAAAGGTGGGGTCGTAATCCCCATTCGGCGGCAATTTGGCCTTCCGGTCAAGTTTATTGGTGTCGGTGAACAGCCGGAGGATCTCGCCACCTTCGATCCAGATGCCTTCGTCGAGGCCCTGTTCGCCGGATTGGCGGGCGAGATCCCCCGCAAGGTCTAGCCGATCGGCATTTCTTGCCTGCCGCGGACCCCCGCAAGGCGCTTTGCGGGAATGCTTATCGCATTTCTCCGCTTCTCGTCGATGGTACTCCCCACCCGTTCGCGCATGGCGCTTGGCCCGCGCTCGTTGCATAAGCCGGACCGTGCCGGATGTGGTGCGTTTCGACGGCGGTCCAGGGTCTTTCCGGTCGTCCACTTTGGCCAACCGGCAAGCTCTGCCAACCGAGCCTGCCCAATCTGCTGCGCATGCCCGATATACGCTCTTTCCGATGAACTTGCCGTTTCCACGCTACCGATAGCAATCTTGGCACAAGAGCCTGTGGAGATTTTTTGGCGGCTCTCTCCTACCTGCCGACCTGCCCTTGGTTTTCCCACCCATCAAGTGTGACGGACACACTGCACCCCCGTTTCCTCAAGGATTGGAGTAACGGACCATGAAGGTTTCGAAGTGGGCGATCATGATCGCCTTGGCCGGTGGCTTCACGGCCGCCCCAGCTTTCGCTCAGTCGGGCATGCGCCAACCCTCGTCGGTGGCGCGTACCGGATTCGAGTACGGAAGCTACGACTACTACGCGGCCGATGAACCGGCCGCCTCCCCGAGCGACACGGCTGCTCCCCCCGCGCCAGCCGCGCCGGACGCATCGGCGCCCGCCCCCGCTGCCGGCGGAACGTGCAGCAACTGCGACTCCGGCTGCGATTCCGGTTGCTCCACTTGCCAGGACTGCGCAATGGAGTG
>JALHPA010000126.1 GCA_022842745.1 Pirellulales bacterium | reverse complement strand
CCGTGTTTGGCCAAAATCAAGGTGGTTGAATCGAGCGAGGCAGATGTAGACCCAGTTTAGCGAGAGGCGGGGTGGGAAATGTCGGCGGGATGTAAGATTTCGATGTGTTTTTGGCTTGGATTTCGGCCGGTTGGCGCATAGTTTGCGGGTTGAGGGGGAGGTTTTGAGCAGGGGCTGAATCTCAGAGTAGGAGGTATGGTCATGGCTGGAAAAGCAGACAAGATCAAGGGACGCGCGAAGGAAGCGGCGGGGGCGTTGACGGATGATCCGGCGTTGAAGCGGGAGGGGAAGCTGGATCAGGCTGAGGGGAAGGCGAAGCAGGCCGCGGAGGATGTAAAGGACGCGGCGAAGCGGACGATCGGCAAAGCGCGCGACGCGGTGAATCGCGATTAGGAGCGAATTGTCGACGCTCCCAATACAGCGCTGGACGTCGTTGCCCTTAGGCGGGCTTGACGTCAGCGCTGGTATTGTCTGTGGAGTGGGGGGCAGGAGGGAACAGTCTGGTGCGGGCGTGGGTGAGGATGGCAAGGACGGCGGGATGTTTGAGGCGGCGTTCGGCCGAGATGCAATAGAATCGCTCGCGCACTTCTGGGGCACGTCCGACGAGGCCGACACGGTATTGGCGGCGGACTTCGGTTTCGATGACGGTGGGGACGGGGAAGACGCCGACGCCGGCCTGTCCGAAGGCTTTCCAAAGGGCGCTATCGGCGAATTCCGCGACGACATCGGGGCGAAGATCGTGGGCATCAAAGTATTGCCGCAGCGCGCGGCCAAGGGTGGCGTCGCTGCTGGGGAGGAGGAGCGGGGCTTGGGCTAACGAGCCGGGAAAGCCGCGGCGGAAGCGTTTGGCGAGGGGGGGCGAGGCCAGAAAGGAGACGCCGCACTCGCCGAGCTGGTGGTTGAAGGCCTTGACGGCGGATTGAGGTGGGATGGGGGCGTCCGAGAGGACCATGTCGACTTCGTGAAGCGAGAGGGAGGCCAAAAGCCGCTCGGGGCGGTCGTCGTGGCAGATCAGGTGGACTTTCTCGGCCATTTCTAGAGCCGGCTGCAGGAGTCGATAGACGGCCAATTTGGGGAGGGAGTTGGCGACTCCGACTTGGAAGCGGAGGGGCCGGCCGCTGGGGCGGTCGCGGAGGGTGTCTTGGAGTTCGCGGCCCAATTGGAAGATCTCATCGGCGTAGCGGAAGACGGTGGCGCCGGCCGCGGTCAGTCGCAGTGCACGCCCCTCGCGGGCAAAGAGTTTCTCGCCGACCGAGCGTTCGAGCCGGGCTAGTTGCCCGCTGATGGTGGGCTGTGCGAGGAGCAGTTTTGCGCAGGCTTTGCTGACGCTGCCCTCGCGGGCGACGGTCCAGAAGTAGTAGAGGTGGTGATAATTGAGCCATTCCACGGCGGACCTCATTCATCGGTTTTTTCGATTGGTCGTGTTGTTTATATTCTATTTGTCTATGGACGACCGGATAGCTAGGATTCGTCCGTAACGGTTGTTTTCAGGCACACTAGCGAGGAGTTTGGAGCCATGCTGATGCAGATTTCTGGGCGACGCATACCGTTGTCGGCCGCCTTTCGAGAACACGTGCAGCGACGGTTTGCGTTTGCCCTGGGGCGATTTGGGCACCGGGTGGCGCGGGTGTTGCTCAAGTTTACCGACATTAACGGCCGCCGCGGGGGTGTCGACAAACAATGCCGGGTGGCGATCCAGCTTGATCGGGGCCCGCGGATCATTGTCGATACGCGGGACGTGGAGTTGGAGGCGGTCGTGGATCAAGCGGCGCAGCGCGCCGGGCACGCCGTCCGCCGAGAGCTGGAACGCCAGCGCCATCGGCGGGTGGATTCGCTGGCAATTCTTTGCGGGGCCGGTGACGAATGATCCGAGCGACGCCGGGTGGAGCGGTTTGCCGGATCGCCGATGGGGGCGAGCCGCACGCCCGGCCGTTTGTGTGAGCGACTTGGTTGGTTTGGCCCGCAGTCTTAAGGAGCGAGAACAATGCTATGTCCCACTTGCAGCACCGACCTGGAACGTGGCACGCGTTTAGGCGTGGAGGTCGACCATTGTCCTTCCTGCCGCGGAGTGTGGCTCGACCGGGGAGAGATCGACAAGCTGATTTCCATTGCCGCCGACGCCGACGATCGCGAGTTCAGCGAGCGTCACGTGCGCGATGACGATTTTGACGATTCGGATCGAATCGATCGCGAAGACTCGGAGATGGACTTTTTTGGTGGGGACGAGGGTCGCGAGCGCCGGCGTCGACGGGGACGGGAAGGCGCGCGCCCGTCCGACCGGGGGGGCGAGGTTCGGCCGAGCCGCCAAGAGTCTTGGTGGAGCCGCTTGCTGGACTGGGAACAGAGGTGACGGATCTGGTGTTTTTGCGATCGATTCGATTCCGGCGATTTGGGCCGTCACTAGCAATCCGTTTCTGGTGTATTCGTCGAACGCGCTAGCCGTTCTGGGGATGCGATCGCTGTGCTTCGCGGTGGGGGGGCTGGTGCAGTCCTGAGGTACCTGCATTATGGGTTAGCGGCGATCTTGTCGTTCGTGGGGCTGAAGATGCTGGCGGCGGACTGGTACAAGGTACCGGTGGGGGCATCGCTGTTGGCGATTGTCGTGATCCTGGAGATCGCGGAGCTGGTGTCCGGCGGCAGGTCGCCGAGCATGCACCGAGGAAAACCTCGCCCGCGGGTAGTCTTGCGGGGATTCCTGCGGGTGAGCGAGCAGGGCGCGCGGCGGATCGGGTTCTACGCCGCTCCCAGCAGCGCGCGGAGGCGGTCGAATTCTTCGCTGGTGGTGAAGTGGACGACGATTTTGCCGCGGCCCTTGGCGGTTTGGCGGATTTCGACTTTGGCGCCGAGGGCCGTCCGCAACTGTTGCTCGAGGCCGGCCAACGCCCCCACCCGGCGCGGCTGGCGAGGGGCTTTGCCGGTAGCTGGGGGAAGGGTAAGGGAGGGGGCGGCGCCGAGCGGTAATTCGGCGGCTTCGGCCGAGTCTTCGGCTTGGAGGAGTTCTCCCACAAGCTGCTCGACGGCGCGGACGCTGAGCCCTTCGGTTTGTATGCGAGTGGCCAGCTCGATTTGCTGCTTGTCGTCGCCGAGGGGGAGGAGCGCGCGGGCGTGGCCCTGGCTGAGGGCGCCGCTGCGGAGGGCTGACTGGACAGGAGCGGGGAGTTCAAGGAGGCGGATGAAATTGGCGACTGTGGAGCGGTCGATGGCGAGGCGGCGGGCCAACTCCTCCTGGGTGCATTGGTATTGTTCAAGGTATTGCTGGAAGGAGGCGCCTTTTTCGAGGGCATTGAGATCCTTCCGCTGCAGGTTTTCGACGATCGCCCATTCGGCAAGCTGGCGGTCGTCGGCTTCGCGGAGGATGACGGTAACTTCGGGCCAGCCGGCCTTGATGGCGGCGCGGAGACGTCGTTCGCCGGCGATGAGCTGGTAGCGATCGCCGATTTTGCGGACGACGATCGGTTGGAGCAGGCCATGCTGGTCGAGGCTTTCGGCGAGGGAAGCGATTTCGGCTTCGTCGAATTCGCGGCGGGGCTGGTAGGGATTGGAATCGATTTCGTAGACGCTGACCTTTTGGGGTTCATGCGTGGTCGGCCCGTCGGGATCGTGGACGGCCAGGTGGGGCTTTCCGGCGGGCAAAGGGGAGCCCAAAAGGGCCTCCAATCCGCGACCGAGACGGCGGGGGGCGGTGGACATAGTTTCCTTCCGTGGCGTGATTGTTAAGGGGGATTGAGGCCGCGAATCCGTTCGCGGCTGGCGGTGTTATTCGGCAGTGCTATCCTGCGGTCAAAAGTTCGCGGCACAATTCGACGTAGGCGCGCGCTCCGCGGGAGCGGGGGGCGTATTCGAGGACGGATTGGCCGTGGCTGGGGGCTTCGCAGACGGCGACGTCGCGGGGGGCGACGGTGTGGAAGACGATTTCGCCGAAGAAATCGCGGACTTCGCGTTCCACTTCGTGGGTCAATTCCAGGGCGGGATCGAACATGGTGAGGAAGATGCCGCCGAACTGGAGGCGGGCGTTTTCCCGCAGCATGACATCGCGGATGACGTCGATCATTTGAGCGAGGCCTTCCATGGCAAAGTATTCGCACTGGATGGGGATGAGGACCTCGGTGCTGTTGGCGAGGGCGGTGCGGGTGAGCTGACCGAGCGAGGGGGGGCAATCGATGAGGACGAAATCGTAGCTGGTGAGTCCGCTGGCGAGGTGTTGGCGGAGCGTGGCGGCGTTTCCCTCCGGACCGTGGGCCAATCGCTCGACGTCCTGAAAGCTGCGGCTGCCGGGGAGAAGCTCGAGGCCGGCGATGGAAGTTTGGCAGAGGGAATCTCGTAGCGGAGCGCTTGAGATCAGGGGGTGGCGGTCGGCGGGGGGAGCGCCGAGACCGCTGGTGGCATTGCACTGGGGATCGAGGTCGATCAAGAGGGTGCGCAGGCCGCCGAGCGCCAAGCCGGCGGCCAGGTTGATGGCGGTAGTGGTTTTTCCCACCCCTCCCTTCTGATTTGCCACGCAGACCACGCGAGCCACTGTGCCGGATCTCCCGTCCGCGACGCAGTGCGCGGCAACTGGGTGTTCTGGATCGGTCCGCCGGCAGGGCCGTCGATGGCTCGCCGCCGGCCGGTTTGATGGTTGCGACCGGGCGGCCAAGGACGCCGGATCGGCTTAGGGGGCGGATTGTAGGCGGGCAGTCGGATTCGGAGGAATGCCAATTGGAAAGAGATGTCTTTGAGGTTAGGCGGCGGGCGCTTGGCACGAATCGGAATGATCGGCCCGTTTCACGTGAAACAATTTAGCCTAGATTGTGTGGGTTTTCTGGAATACGCAGTTTGTCGGGTTATCGCTATCGTTTGGACGTGGTTTCACGTGAAACCGAGAGGGAAGGTGACCGGGCGCATCGGCATGACAGTTGCAAGCGGAAGTTGGCGATTGTTTGGAGTGGGGCCGGTCTGAAAACGTGGGGAGTCGTGTTATGTCCACCTTTCCAACGACAAGCGATCGGGTCGAGCGGTCGACCGATCGGGAAATCAATGAACGGATTGAGCGGCAGACGGTGGAAGAGATTGCCTGCCACGCGGCCGGCGGACGGTCCGCGATCGAGCGGCGACTGGAGGAACTGGACGAGGAGTGGGACATCGAGCGGACGTTGGAGGCGAACGCGGCAACGGCTTCTTTGATTGGCTTGATTCTGGGCGCTACCCGG
This sequence comes from Pirellulales bacterium, assembly GCA_022842745.1. Classification (GTDB taxonomy): domain Bacteria; phylum Planctomycetota; class Planctomycetia; order Pirellulales; family JALHPA01; genus JALHPA01. Next base: position 1,957 of record JALHPA010000126.1, on the reverse strand, counting down.
AGCCGGCGGTGGTTTTTGCTGCCGGTGGGGGTAGCGGGATTTCTGTTGCAACACGCCGTGCAAGGGTGGTGTCCGCCGCTACCGCTATTTCGGGCGCTGGGGGTGCGGACGGCGGAGGAGATCGCGCGGGAGCGATATGCGTTGAAGGCGTTGCGGGGGGATTTTGAGAGGCTTCAGAGCGGCCCGGCGGTGAATGCTCCGCGGCAGGCGCAGATGGCGTATGAGGCGGCAAGCCGGCGATAGGGACTTTGTGGATGCACTTTTGGGATTGGCCGTAGGGGAACCGGCTGAAAGTCGGCAGGGATTTGCGGCTGGAATCGGGATTTGGACTGAGTTCGAAACGGGATGATTTACGCGCGGTACATTTGGCATTACACTCTCGTGACTTGAACGGACATTTCACGTCACGCGGACGGGAGTAATGCCATGCGAATTCGGGCAAGCGTGGGTTTGGCGGCGGTGGCGGTGGGCGCGGTGGCAGGGATGCTAGCTGGACAAGAAAGAAAGGGGGCACCGCTACCTCCTTCCGTTAAAGCAGGGGTGAAGGTAGGGTCTTCGCCCGCGGGTCCGCCGACCGGATCGCCGGCCGCCACGACAACGATCGATGGCAAGCAGTTGCCTGCCCCCGATCCGAAATTCGGGGGCGTGATTAAGACTGACGCGCTGCAATCGAAGGCGTGGTGGGCGCCGCGGATCGTGCCGCCGAAACAAGCGCCGAATGTCGTATTGATCATCACGGACGACGCGGGGTTTGGCGTCCCAAGTACGTTTGGCGGGGTGATTCCGACTCCGACGATGGATCGGATCGCCAAGCAGGGGCTGCGGTACAACAACATTTGTTCCACGGCACTTTGCTCGCCGACCCGGGCGGCCCTGATTACCGGCCGGAATCATCATTCCGTGGGCTTTGGCGTGATCTCGGAGCAGTCCACTGGATTTCCGGGGTACAACAGCATCATTCCCAAGGAAAAGGCGACGATCGGCCGGATATTGCTTGAGAACGGCTATGCCACGAGTTGGTTTGGGAAGAACCACAACACGCCTGCGTTCGCCGCCAGCCAGGTGGGTCCGTTCGATCAATGGCCGACGGGAATGGGATTTGAGTACTTCTATGGATTTGTGGGGGGCGACGCCAATCAATGGGAGCCGAATCTGTTTCGGAATACGACGCAGATTTATCCGTTCGCGGGCAAATCGGATTGGAACCTGATAACCGGCATGGCAGATGATGCGATTGACTATCTGACGCAGCTTCATCAGACGGCTCCAAATAAGCCATTTTTCATTAAGTACGCCCCGGGCGCGACCCACGCGCCGCATCACCCGACGAAGGAATGGGTGGAGAAGATCGCGGCGATGCACCTGTTCGACGACGGCTGGAACAATTTGCGGGAGAGGATTTTTGAGAATCAGAAGCGGATGGGCGTGATTCCGAAAGACACGGAATTAGCGCCTTGGCCGGCTGAGGTGATTAAGAATTGGGACGACTGCTCGGAGGAGGAGAAGAAGCTTTATATCCGGCAGGCGGAGGTTTTCGCGGCCTACGCCGCGTACAGCGACCACGAAATCGGGCGATTGGTGCAGACGATTGAGGATTTGGGCAAGCTGGACAATACGCTGATCATTTACATTAACGGAGACAATGGCACGAGCGCCGAAGGGGGCCCGCTGGGAACGCCCAACGAGGTGGCGTTTTTCAACGGCGTGAGCGTCCCGGTCGCGGAGCAGATGAAGTGGTATGACGTGTGGGGGACGGAGAAGACGTACAACCACATGTCGGCGGGCTGGTCTTGGGCGTTCGACACGCCCTTTACCTGGTTCAAGCAGAACGCCTCGAAGCTGGGCGGGGTCCGGCAGGGGATGTGCGTATCTTGGCCGGCGCGGATCAAGGATCACGGCGGCTTGCGCGAGCAATTCTGCCATGTGATCGATGTCGTGCCGACGATCCTTGAAGCAT
>JALHPA010000125.1 GCA_022842745.1 Pirellulales bacterium | reverse complement strand
GTTCACCGTCCACAGCTCGGCCCCCGTCGCCAGGTCCAAACAGTTCAGAATTCCGGTCGCCCCCAAGGCAAACACCCGCCCTTTATAAATCGTAGGAGTGGCCCGCGGCCCAATTCCGCCCGGAACCTGCTCGAACCGCACCGTATTCGCGTGCGACCAACGAATGCTCCCGTCCTTCAAGTCATAACAAATCACCAATTCCTGGTCCTGCCGCTGTTCCTGCGTCACGGCGCACGGTCCGACGACCGCGAATCCAGACCAGCCTCGCCCCACCGCGTTCTTCCAACGCAGTTTCGGCGGCTGGGCCTCCCAATCCCCCGCCAGCCGCACCGCCGGCGTGATCTGATTCCGCTGCGGCCCCAAGAACTGCGGAAAGTCCTCCGGCGTAGTTTCGATCGCCCCCCCCGCTTGCTCTTCCGGTCCATCGCCCGGCGCGCCCTTTCCAGTCTCCGCCCCCCCCTTCGCGTCCCCGCCTCCCTGCCTCTGGTCCGCAACACCTGTCGCCGCGCGCCGCGCGGGAGCCGGCGGTTCGGACAGGTCCACCGACCGCCGCACGAAGATCGGCAGCATCGACCCCGTAAATCCCTTGAACTGGTACATCCCCGCAAACACCCCCACCCCGACAATCAGCACGGCCAGCGGCACGAATCGAATCCACGCCGCCGCCCGGCTGAAGATCGCCAGCCACAGGCAGCTTGCCAGCACGATCAGGCTGACCCCCCTCTGGGTCACAATGTTGGCGATCCCCTGGTCGTGATCGGCGTTAATTTGCGCCCACGCGATCGCCGCGATTATCAAAGCCACCAACCCCAACAGCAACCACGGCCGCCGCGGCGACCACCATCGGGATTGCGATTGGACTCGTGTTGCGTCATCCATAAAACAACCTTGCAATTCTGCGAGGAAAAACCGATCGTCGAATGCCGTCGCAATGAAAATGAAATCTTGTGGCTTGCGGCGAACCGAAAAAATTATCGGCCCGCCGCCCCCTCCTGACCAGAGGCCGCAGCCGACCCCTCTCGTCGCTCCAATCTATCGAAAATCCACCAGCTCCCTTAGGATTTGCTAACATAGTCTGGAAAAGAATCTGCCCCACAGCGTCAAAACAATCCCTCCGGCCATTCACTCTAGAACGAAACCATCCATGAAAATCGGAATCTTGGGGGCGGGAAACATGGGCGGAACGCTCGGCCGGCTCTGGGCCGAGGCCGGGCACGACATCCTCTTCGGCGTCCGCGATCCCCACAGCGCCAAAGCCCGCCGCCTCTCCGACGCCGCCGGTTTCGAGCCCCGATTCGGCAGCTTTGCCGCCGCCGCCGCCCACGGCGAAACGGTCCTCGCCGCCGTCCCTTGGGAAGCCACGGAAGGGGTCCTTCGGCAAGCCGGTGACCTGTCCGGAAAAGTCCTGATCGACTGCACCAATCCTATCCTCCCCGATCTCAGCGGTCTGGCCATCGGCCATACCACTTCCGCCGCCGAGGAAATCGCCCGTTGGGCGCCGCATGCCCACGTCGTCAAGTGTTTCAACACCGTCGGCGCAGGCGCCCTCTCCGACGCCCGGTACGGCGATCATTCGGCGTCCGTGTTCGTTTGCTCGGACCACCCGCTCGCCAAAGAGACTGCCAGCCAATTGGCCGAATCGCTCGGATTTGAACCGATCGACGCCGGACCGCTCATCGAGGCCCGCTATATCGAACCCTTGGCCCTGCTCTGGATCCATCTCGCGATCCGCGGCAAGTTTGGTTCAAAAATCGCCGTGAAATTGCTCCGCCGATGAAGCGAGGTCGTCCGCCGGCGGCGGCGATGACGGCCTTCGCCCGCCACGCGGATCGCGCGCAGGCACTATTGGCCGATTACCAAGCACCCCTTCAGGCCGGTCGACGTGAGCGAGCGGATGGCCTTCGCCGCAGCGCTGTCGAGACGCACGGGAACAGAATTCCGAGGAAAGGGGTCCGCCAAGAACCGGGGCGGCGGACGGGAATGCCGCCACGCGCGATTTTCCTTACCAGAGCTTGATTCTCGCTGGGGAGTCCCTTAAGGTAGCGACAACTTCGTCTGCGGGCCGCTTCGATGGAGTTCCTACAGGGCGCCAAACCAGGGTGCCACAGGATCGCTCGTTCGCTTGAGGTTCGTCGGCGATGGGCCGCTTTTGACGCGGCCTGGGCTGCATCGGCGATGTATGGCGGCGGGGATGGTCTCTGCCCACATCCCGATCGCCGTCGAGACGCCCGATCTGGGCGTGCCCTCGACAAGTGCTACGTGCGACTAAGGAGCGTTTTGCAATGCCGGTTGGTACGATCAAGAAGCTGGTTCACGACAAAGGATTCGGGTTCATTTCAGGGAGCGATGGCAGCGACGTTTTCTTCCACCACTCGTCGGTGGCAGATCGCCAGTTCGACAGTCTCGAGGAGGGGCAGCAAGTCGACTACACCGTCGATTCGCAGGGCGGAAATCAAGGCAAGGGACCGCGGGCCGCCACCGTTCGGCCTTCGTGAACCGCCAGCCCGGGCGGGAAGCGACTGCACCCGGCCGATACCTGGCGCAACGGAGAATGGGAATCTAAAAGTTTTCACGAGGACGCCCATCGGGCGTCCTCGTGGCGTTTACGGCGTCGGATCGGGCCACGCCGAATCCCGCGCAACAGCGATGCGGCCTCACCCGCGCCGCCCGTCGCCGCTTCCCCCTTCGATCGGCCAAATCTGCGATCGAACCCCCTGCGCCCGCCGGCGCGAGATGGCGATGTCCCCCGCCAACAGCCACACCACCACGAACATCGCCACCGACGTGATTTCAAGCGTGCTAAGAGTCATGCGGAGGCGCCTTCTGTGCGACGTGGAGCGGGTCGAAGTGCGACGGCGGGCCGCTGGAAAATAGAACATGCGTCCACGGAACAAGCGGCCTGCCCGGCAATATTCCTTTTCGTCACGTCGCCCCGCCGAGGGCCAGACCAGTCCGACCGCTCCGCGCGACCGGCGCGACCACGCCGCTCCAGTCGACACGCAGACTCTGCCCAACTGGCGCCCTTTTCCGGACTTCCAACGGCAAAAGACTCCGCGCCGGCCGCTCGACTCGCGATCACAATAGGCGATCTGCCATCGCCCCGTCCGACTGGGTTGAATGTGATGCTATCACGACCGCGGTTCCCGGCGGCTGCTTCTGCGCCATTGCCGATTTTCCCGGCGGTTCGTGTTGCATCGCCCACGCGAACTCTTATGATGAGGTCGGAGTGAGGATTTACGGCGGGAGATCGCTCGATCCCTTGCCACTTCGGATCATGGGATGCTCGCACCGCTCACCGGCTTGGCACAAGGTGCCGCGCGTAAGTCAATGGCGAGCCTCCCGATCCAGCGCCGTTCGGCGAGGCTGAACAGCTCGGCCGCGCCGGACCCAGCCAGCTAGGAGCACGGCTATGTACCAAACAGCCGAGGGTTGGAAGCTTGATGTGGATCGCGGACCGGATTGGATCTTCGTCCGGCCGCATGCCCCCAAGTTCTTGGGAGGCGACGAGCCAGGCCTGGCCGACAGCGTGTGGAACCTGCTCGCGCAGTGCTTCACCTACCGGGCCGTGGTCGAGCTCGATTCTTTGCCCTTGCTCAACAGCCCGCTGATCGGGCAGTTGGTCCTGCTCAGCAAGCGCGTCCACTCGCATGGCGGAGTGTTGCGCCTCTGCGGAGTATCGGCCGAGAATCGCCAGGTATTGCACACCTGCCGCCTGGACGGCGCCTTGCCATCCTTTGAAAGCCGCGGAGACGCCGTCATGGGCTTCCGGCCAAATCTGCCCCGCTAAGCGCGCCCCGAGTGCGCAGAAATACCTCTCGGTCGATAACGCTGCCGTGTTAACTCGGTACGTGTAAGTGATGTTCTTCAGCGGTGCGTCGCTCTGTCCCGTACCCCCAGGCGTCGCTCCAAAAAGCAAAGACGAGGAAGTGCGGCTAATTCTAAACCTGCCGGTCTCCCCATATCTCCTCTTCGGTCACCCACTCTGTGTAGATTCCATCTCGATGCCAAGCGGGGCATCCCTTTACGGACATGGAGCAGAACCTTATCCACGGACCGTGAACAATGGCGGCCTGTGATTCGCTACTTCCGTCGGTCCCAAGTTCAATGACGCGATGACAACGGGAGTCGACCGGCCGTTTGCTGGATGGCGAGGTGGTAGGCGCGTTTGCCAAGAACTTGTCGGTTATCGTCGCCGCTTCCAGGAACGACGAGGCGCGCACGAGAAAATTGGTATCCTCGCCGTCGGGCCCGTCGGGCGACTCAGGATGACCGAAGCGCACTGTGAAATAGAGCTTCATTTCCGAATTGATTTCGCGTGACCAGCATGCGGCGAGGCTATGGGGGCGGTATCCGTTTCGCCACCCATCCGCCTAGTCACGGCGGTCACACCGACGCCGGATCAGGATGTATCCACGGACTGCGATACGGCCGCCGCAATAGCCGGTTCGCCTCCGCGTCGTTGGCGATCTCCTGCTTTGCCGGATCCCAACTCAGCGATCGTCCCAGTTGCATCGAAAGATTGGCCAGAATGCAACTAGCGGTGGAAATGTGCCCCTGCTCGATGTCGGCCACCGGCTTCCCGCGCGAAGCGATATTCCCGAGGAAGTCCAGCATGTGGGCCCGTAGCGCCGGGGCGACGTGCCGCTCCAAATCCTTCTCCGTCTTGTCCTCAGGATACTGCTCCAACTCATACGTCACGTCCTTGTGAACCTTTGCCCCTCCCCCCAAGGGTTCAAAGTCGTAACTCATGACGCTCACCCGCAGCGTCCCCTTGTCGCCGTACAATGTCGCCCCCCACGGATACTGCGGATCCGGCGCCTGGCCATACGTCCGATGCTGCCAGACGACCGGCAGGTCCGGGAAGTCGAACGTCGCCGTCTGCGTATCGGAAATGTTCGCCTTGCTCTCCTTCTGCACCAGAATGCCCCCCGTCGAAGATACGGCCCTCGGCCATCCCAAATCCAGCATGAACCGGACCATGTCCAGCATGTGAATGCACATGTCCCCCACGATCCCGTTGCCGTACTCCATGAACGCCCGCCAACTGCGCGGGTGGACCAACCGGTTGTACGGCCGCATCGGAGCCGGCCCCGTCCAAAACTCGTAATCCAAGTGCGCAGGCGGCTTCGCGTCCGGCGGGTTCTCCCGCGCCCGCATGTGGTAGTAGCAATAAATCTCCACCAGCCCAATTTTCCCCAGCTTCCCCTCGCGCACGATCCGATCCCGCGCCTCGACGATGTGCGGCGTGCTACGGCGCTGGGTCCCCACCTGCACCACCCGCTGATGTTTCCGCGCCGCGGCCAGCATCGCCTGCCCTTCCACGATGTCCACGCCGATCGGCTTCTGCACGTACACGTCGGCCCCCCCTTGCACCGCCGCAATCATCGGCAGCGCGTGCCAATGGTCCGGCGTCCCCACCAGCACAATCTCGGGGCTTTCCTGTTTGAGCAGTTCGCGGTAATCGACATAGGTTTTCGGCCGGTTCTTCGATTTCTGCCGCTCGGCGACCATCCCCGCCGCCTCGGCCAACATCTGGCTATCGACGTCGCACAGAGCCACGACTTCCACCGGCGCCACCTGTAGCAGGCGAAACAAATCGCACTTGCCGTACCAGCCGCAACCGATCAACGCCACCCGTTTGGGCTTCTCGTCCGCGTAGGCCACCGCCCTCTGCGCTGCCGTGGAAAGCGCCAACCCAGCAGCGCTCGACTTCAAAAAACCGCGACGATCCATCAGATATTCCCCCCCGTATTCGAGTTTCACACCTGCGGCTAGTTTAACGCCGATGCGCGGCATTCGCCAGTTTTTCGCGCGGCCAGCTCAAAACGCACCCCGAAATGCACCCCAAACGAGCGACGTGCGGCAATACGTCGGTCCGGGAGATGCTTCCCCTCCCTCGCCCGTTCAATAATTAAACCGCAGCCCCCGCCGCCTCAGCTCCACTGCCAAAGCGGGAGTATCCGTAAAGCAGACGGCGTCGAATCCAGCGGCCCGCGCCCCCTCCACATTCGCGGGAATATCGTCGCAATAAAATATTCTCTCCGGGCGGACGCCCGCCAGCCGCGCGGCCGCCTCGTAAATCACCGGCGCAGGCTTGAGCGCCCCAATCTCATAGCTCAACGCCGCCACCGAAAACGCCCGCGGCAAAACCGCCGGAAACCGCTTCCGCAGAAAGCTCCAGTGGACGAGGGACGTATTCGAGAGAATCCCCAATCGGTATCCAGCGTCCTCCAGCTTGGCTGCCACCGCCAGCAGGCGGTAATTCGGCACGAACATGTCGCTCACGGCCAGTTCCAACGCGGCCAAATCGAAGTCGAACTCCAAAGCGGCGCACGCCTGCCGATGAAACCCGCCGCGGTCCAATCGGCCACACTCCAGGTCCAAGAGCAGGTTCCCCGCATACACCGCCTGCCACACCCGTTCCACATCGCCACCGCAAAGCGCCGCAATCCGACGGCACGCCACGCGATAGTCGAAAAAGAACAGAACGTTCCCCAAATCGAAATACAGAAATTCCGTAGCGCTCATGCGGCACTGGGGAATATTCAAGCGGGGAACCGGATCGAAGAAATGGCCAGTTCCAGCATCCTAATCGCCGATCGCGTCGTGCAGAATATCGCAAAACTCGCGGCCGGAAACATCCTCCAGCCGCTTGCCGCGCCGTTCCAACTGCTCGTTAACCTTAATCGCCGTCTCTTGCATGCGGTGGTGGGTCTCCTGGGACCCCCCAAACAGCACGAAATTGTCCCCCCGCGTAAGCCGCACGTGCCCGTCGGAATGATCCAGCCCCAGTCCAAGCAGTTTGGCCTCGCGTTTCGGAGCACTAGGCGGCAGGCGATTCATGGAAAATCGGAGCTTCGCGATACAGAGGGAGTTTGAAGTGTTACCCCCCGCAGGCGGCAACCCAAAACGAACGAGCCATCGTCCTAACTATAGGGCCGTGCCTCACTCAGGACTAGGGATGCTGACTGCTCCGCCGAACCTACATCCCTGTTATCGGGCGGCGGCGGGCCGCGGATGGAACGGCAGGCGAGAAATCCTCACGGTACGGTAACAAATGTCGCCCCCGGCACTTTGCCCGCGCACCGGCCTCCCAACCGGCGCGCCCCATCCCTGTGGGGGAACGGACCTTCCGGCCGCCGTTAACGACTGCGCAAAATCTTCTTGA
>JALHPA010000124.1 GCA_022842745.1 Pirellulales bacterium | reverse complement strand
CTTACCTGCTGCGTGTCCTATCTGGGAGTTTGCCCTAGGGTTCGCTGCACGTAACAACGATGGCACGAAGACTGGAACCCCTGGGCGAGACGCCTGGGGGTTTTTTGTTTTTACAGCCAATCGCACCACACGTTTCTCGCCTCGCCAAAGTCAGGCCGACACTACCGAACGATGCGAATAGTCCCTTGCAACGCCTGCCGCCGAATTCGCCCCTCGAGGGCCTGGCTGGTGCTGCGCAGGCCGACGAACGGTCGGCCAACTCTAAAGACATCGAACGGAACCATCCCCGTTTCGAACTAGCGCGCAGCGCGCCTGAAAACATCCCGAGATCCACATTTCTCGGCCGACCGTGCGCTCGCCCCGGCGGCCGAAGTCGGTGCTGCGGATCGCCTTCGACATCTTCCCAAGCCATTCCCTATTTTGGATATTAAACCGTCATGTCTACCAATCGCATCATCAAAATCTTCGACACCACCCTCCGCGACGGCGAGCAATCGCCGGGGGCCAGCATGAACCTGGCCGAAAAAATGGAGGTCGCCCAAGCACTCATCGATCTCAAGGTCGATGTCATCGAAGCCGGCTTCCCCATTGCCTCCGTCGGAGACTTCGAGGCAGTGCGCGAAATCGCTTCCAATCTCCGCGGCGCAACGATTTGCGGACTGGCCCGCTGCAACGATGCCGATATCGACCGCGCCTGGGAGGCCCTCAAACACGCTCCCAGCCCGCGTATCCACGTGTTCCTCGCCACCAGCGCCATCCATCGCGAGTTCAAACTCCGCATGGACAAAGACGAAATCATTCGCCGGGCGATTGCGGCCGTAAAACGAGCCGCCGGGCACTGCGACGACGTCGAGTTCTCTCCCGAAGACGCCGCGCGGACCGAAATCGATTTCCTGTGCAACGTTGTCGAGGCGGCGATCGACGCCGGGGCCACCACGGTCAACATCCCCGACACCGTCGGTTACGCCACCCCCGCCCACATGGGCCACGTCATCCGCTCGCTGCGCGAACGCGTCCCCAATATCGACCGCGCGGTGATCAGCATGCATTGCCACGACGATCTCGGCATGGCTGTCGCTAACAGTCTGGCCGGCATCGAGGCCGGCGCGGGACAAGTCGAATGCACCATCAACGGCATCGGCGAACGCGCCGGCAACTGCTCGCTCGAAGAAGTCGTAATGGCCCTCCGCACGCGACACGATTTCTATCACGCCGATACGAGAATCGACGCGCAGCGGCTCGTCCCCACCAGTCGGCTCGTGTCGAGCATCACCGGTTTGCAAGTCCAGCGCAACAAGGCCATCGTCGGCCGCAACGCCTTCGCCCACGAGTCGGGCATCCACCAGGATGGAATGCTCAAGGAGCCGCGGACCTACGAAATCATGCGCCCCGAAGACGTCGGGTTCGCCCGCACCGATCTCGTGCTGGGAAAACATAGCGGACGAGCGGCCCTTGCCGATCGCGCCAAGGCGCTCGGCTTCCACTTGACCGGCGAGCAGTTGCAGATGGTGTTCGAGCGGTTCAAAGCCCTCGCCGACAAGAAAAAAGACATCTACGACGGAGACATCGCCGCCCTTTGCGAGCAAGAGTTCTGGAACGAAGCCGACCAGTGGTCGATCGTCTCCTACGCCATCGAGTGCGGATCGACCGTCAAACCGAGCGTCACCCTGACGTTGCGCCGCGGCTCGACCGAGCGCACTGAAACGCTGACCTGCGGCGACGGCCCAGTCGACGCCATGTTTCTGGCCATCGAAAAAATCACCGGCGTCAGCGTCACCTGCCGCGATTTCCGCGTCCAAGCGGTGACGGTCGGCAAAGACGCCCAGGCGGAAGTGAGCGTCGAAGTCATGCACGAAGGCATCGTCTATCGCGGTCGGGGCGTTTCGACCGATAGCGTGGAAGCCAGCGGAATGGCCTTCCTGAACGCCATCAACCGCATCGAAATAGGTCGGAATCCCCGACTGCACCCGCAGCACAGCGCCTAGCCGGCGCCTCGCGCCTTCCAACGCCCCCGAGCGCGAATCTAATCGCGCCGTGCAGCCGGTCCGTCCGATCGACCGGCTGCGCGGCGCTTGACCATCAACCACACCAGCGCCAACCCGGCTCCCCCTCCCGCAATGTGCCCCCACGACGCCGCGCCCGGCGGCGTCGCTGCCGCGGCCCCCGCCGCGCATGCGAGCCCTACGATCGATACGGTTCTGGGAATCCGGTTTCCATCCAGCGTAACTAGCCCAGCGGCCGCTGCCGCGCTCCACGCAGCCGCTGCGCATGCCCACGAGCCAAGAAGTCGCAACAGAAACTGATGGCCAGAGCTTTCGCCGAAAGCCGGCGAATTCATCCACGGCCGCCAGACCAGCCCATATGCCAAGCCGACAAACAGCGTGGCCACCGCCAATTCGACCGCCGGATAGCGAGGCGATACTCTTCCTCCGCAATCGAAGCATCGACCTCGCAATATCAGCCAGCCCGCCATCGGCAAATTGTGATACCAGCGGATCGGATGCCCGCACCGCGGACATCGGGATCCCGGATAACTCAAACTTTGCCCCCGCGGCAGCCGGTACGCCACCACATTCAGAAAACTGCCAATCGCGCCGCCGACCACAAACACCCAGAAGGCCAAAATCAGGGGCCGCTGTTCAATAAGCCGGGCCAGCGGTTCCATACGATGCGGCAAATGCTAGGGAACCAGCGCGCGAAGCTCTCGCGGCAGCGGAAAGTACACTTCCTCTTCGCGTATGTTGCGCACTTCCACCGTCGCATGGAAGGTCTTCCGCAACAGCTCGACGCATTCCTCCACCACCGACTCCGGGGCGCTTGCGCCCGCGGTGACGAGCACCGTTTCGTCGCCGCGAAACCAGCCGGGGTCGATCTCCGACGCCCCGTCGATCAAATAGGCCGCTAGCCCGTTCTCCCGCGCCAATTCCGCCAGCCGTTGGCTATTGCTGCTGTTCTGACTTCCCAGCACCAAGGCCACCTGCGTCTCCGCCGCCAACATCCGTACCGCCTCCTGGCGATTCTGCGTGGCGTAGCAAATGTCCTCTTTGGGCGGACCCACGATCCCGGGAAACCGCTGCTTCAATCGGGCAATGATCCGGTTCGCGTCGTCCACCGACAAGGTCGTTTGAGTCAGGTACGCCAGCCGGCTGTCTGGTGGAAACGACAATCGGTCGACATCCCCTTCCGATTCCACCAGCACGAACGAGTCAGGCGCTTCCCCCATCGTACCAATGACCTCGTCGTGCCCCTCGTGGCCGATCAACAGGATCGTGTAACCGAGCTTCGCAAAACGCACCGCCTCCAAGTGTACCTTCGTGACCAAGGGGCAGGTGGCGTCGATCGTTTTCAGCTTCCGCTCCGCCGAGATCCGGCGAATTTCCGGCGACACCCCGTGGGCCGAAAATAGCAGGTGTGCCCCAACCGGCGCCTCTTCCAACCGGTCGATGAATACCGCCCCCCGACGCTGAAACCGCTCCACCACGTAGCGATTGTGAACGATCTCGTGGTACACGTAGATCGGCGTGCCAAATAACTCGATCGCCCGATCCAGCGTCTCGATCGCCATGTTCACGCCGGCGCAGAATCCCCGTGGGCTGGCGAGCAATATCCGCATCAGAACCTGTACCTGTTATCGATAAATTACCTTGCACGCTGCCCTGCGCAGCAACCTCCCACTCCGCCTCTGCCCCTAGCCGATGGCTAACCGATCCAATAATAATGCCCACTCCTAGGTCTGGGTAGGCTCTGAATTCTATGCCAACAGCCTCGCTGGCGACCGAATTAGCGCATCATGGGCCATCGCGCGATGCCGCCGCGGCGCCCATTTCGCCGAGCCAGGCTCGGGACTACTGCCGCCGTTTCACCCGGCGAAACTACGAAAACTTCACCGTCGCCAGTTGGCTCCTCCCAGCCCCTTTGCGGCCCCATTTCCACGCCGTCTACGCCTACTGCCGCTGGGCAGACGACCTGGCCGACGAAACCGACAGCCCCGCACAAAGTCTCGAACTGCTCAATTGGTGGGAGTCCGAACTGCGGGACTGTTTCGCCGGCACGGCTCGGCACCCTGTATTCGTCGCCTTGGCCGACACAATCTCCCATTTCGACCTGCCCATTCAACCGTTCCTGGACCTGCTCTCGGCGTTTCGCCAGGATCAATACCGCACCCGCTACGAATCGCTTAACGAGCTGCTCGAATATTGCCGCAACTCCGCCAATCCGGTCGGCCGGCTGGTCCTCGGCCTCGCCCGCTGCCGCGACGACCTCGCCCTGCAATACAGCGACGCCATCTGCACCGGACTGCAATTGGCAAACTTCTGGCAAGACGTCGCCCGCGACTGGGACCGCGGGCGAATCTACCTGCCCCAAGATTGCTGCCGAGCCGCTGGATACGATGAATCGATGTTTACGCGCCGCCAATTCAATCCAGCCTTTCGCCGCCTGCTCGCCCATCAGGTCGAATACGCGGAGTCGCTGCTCCGCGCCGGCCAGCCACTCGTCGAGTTGGTTCCTCCCGCATTGAAAATCGATATCTCGCTCTTCCTTCGCGGCGGGCTGGCAATCCTGGCCGCCGTCCGCCGGCAGGATTACAACGTCTGGCGACGCCGCCCGACCGTCGGCGCGTGGCAAAAGGCAAGGTTATTCGCCGCTGCCTGGTATGAGTCGCGGCGCCGACCGGCCCGAATGGTCTCCGCATGAACGACCTTTCCGCTGGATACCGAACTTGTCAGCGCATTGCCCGCCGGTCGGCCTCCAGCTTCTACTTTTCGTTCTTGTTGCTGCCGCGCCCCAAGCGGCTGGCGATGTACGCCCTGTATGCGTTTCTGCGCCGCATCGACGACCTCGCGGATGACCCAGGCTCCAACGAGCTCCCAGTCCAGTCCGCCGCACAAGCACTAACCAACGCCCGCCGATCGCTCTCCGCAGCGCTTGCGGGCCGCTGCGAGGGTCCAATCTGGACCGCCCTCGCGGACGCCGTCTCCCGCTACCAAATTCCTCCCGACTGCCTGAGCGACGCCATCGACGGCGTCGAAATGGATCTGCATTACCGCCCTTACCACACCTTTGAACAACTAGAACAATACTGCCATCGGGTCGCCTCCTCGGTCGGACTGGCCTGCATCCACATCTGGGGATTTCGCGACTCGGCCGCCTTGGCGCCCGCCCGCCAATGCGGACTGGCTTTTCAATTGACCAACATCCTTCGCGATCTGGCCGAAGACTCGGCGCGCGGACGCGTCTATTTGCCGCAAGAAGACCTGCAACGCTGCGGTTACAGCCCCCAAGAGCTGGCGGCAGGGGTCCAAAACGACGGCTTTCAGCGGCTAATGGATCTGGAATTGGCCCGCACCGCCAGTTTTTTTCAACAGGCCGCGGTCCTGCCGCGATACCTCTCGACCGACGGTCAACGCATCTTCGCCGCAATGTTCAACACCTATTGGCGGCTGTACCAGAGGATTGCCAACCATTCGACCGAGGTCTTGTCCCGCCGCGTCTCACTCTCCCATTGGGACAAGCTGCGAATCGCGGCCTCCGCGCTTTGCACCGCGAAACCGGCGGCCGATGTCCCAAACATTGACCAGATGGTGGGCCGATGAGCTTGCCCCCTCGGCCTCAAGTCTTAACAGACAGCTCCCCATCGACGGTCCATATTGGCATCGTCGGCGGCGGGCTGGCGGGCATCGCTGCCGCGGCCGCGCTAGGCCAGGTCGCGGACCGGTTCACCCCCCGCCTGAAAATCACTCTCTACGACGCCCGGCGCCAGCTCGGCGGCCGAGCGGCGAGCTTCCGCGATCCCTCGTCCGGCGAGTGGATCGATCATTGCCAGCATGTCAGCCTCGGCTGTTGCACGAATCTGGCCGACTTATGCCGCCGGGCAAATCTACAGGCCTGCTTTCGCCGCGACAAGCTTGTGACCTTCATCGACGACCGCGGCCGCCGGTTCGATCTGCGCGCAACCCACTGGCTGCCAGCCCCCTTCCATCTGGCCCCCTCGTTCCTCCGATTTGGAATTCTCTCGCTCCGGGAACGCGCCGGGGCGGTGCGCGCACTATTCCGTCTCGCCCGACTGCCGCCTGAACCTCAGCGGGATGAACCGACGATTGCGCAATGGCTCGCCGAAAACGGACAGAATCCCAGGGCGATCGAGTTATTTTGGACCCCAATCATCGTGAGCGCATTAAGCGAGCTTCCGACCACCGCCTCGCTGTCGGCCGCGCGCAAGGTGTTCGTGGATTCTTTACTCCGCCATCGCGACGGATATCAATTGGAAGTCCCCACCATCCCTCTGAGCGATCTGTACGGAACCAAACTCCACGATTGGCTCACCCAATTGGGGATCGAAATCCGCTGCCAGGCTGCGCTGGCCTCCGTTCGACACGAACCGGACATTGGATACTCCCTGGAATTCACCAGCGAGCAGCGAGCAACGCATCAAATCGTCGTCCTGGCAGTCTCTTGGCACAGCCTGTCGCGCCTGATTCCAAATCTGCCCACACCGCCACTGGTCTCCGATTGCGCTCTCCACCGTTTCCACGCCGCTCCGATCACCGGAGTCCACCTCTGGTTCGACCGTCCCCTCACCAACCTTCCCCACGCGGTACTTCCCGGCCGCACGGCCCAATGGGTCTTCTCCCGCCCCCAGCCCCGCCTGGACCTGAGCCCCATGAGCGGACCGCGATCGCAATCAGGCGACGGCGCCGCACCCGGCAAAATCCACCCCTTGCCGATCGAACACTCGCCTCACTACTACCAGGTCGTCATTAGCGCCTCCCGCGACCTCTCAGGCCAGGACCGCGATCATCTCGTCGAGCAAGTCTGCGCGGAGCTACGGGCGGCTTTCCCCTCCGCTTGCGAGGCCCAGCTCCTTTGCAGCCGCGTTGTCACCGAGAATGCCGCGGTCTTCTCGCCAGCCTGTGGCCTGGACCTATTCCGACCGCCGCAACGCACGGCCGTACCAGACCTGTTTTTGGCCGGCGACTGGACGGCCACCGGCTGGCCCGCCACGATGGAGGGCGCCGTCCGCAGCGGCTATCTGGCCGCGGAAGCCGTTTGTGAGCGACTCGGTCATCCCCAGAGATTTCTGCAGCCCGAGCTGCCGACGGCGCGACTGTCCCGCTGGCTATTCAACTTCCGCTGAACTGCCCCAACCATCCTCAAAAAAACATCCGCATG
>JALHPA010000123.1 GCA_022842745.1 Pirellulales bacterium | reverse complement strand
CACCAGAAATCCCACCAACAGCGCCGGCAATACCCCCGCGTGCAGCGCGAAAAATCGCGTCAATGTGTGATGCCCGTAGTCCGGTCCCCCCACCACCAGCCGCTGCAGATCCTCCCCCACCCAAGGAACCAGACTCATCAGGTTTGTCGCCACGCGCGTCGCCCAGTACCCCTTCTGGTCCCACGGCAACAAGTAGCCGGTCAAAGACAGCCCCAGCACAATCATCATCAGAATCAGTCCCAGCCAGAAATTCACCTCCCGCGGCGCGCGATACGCCCCGTCGATCAGCACCTGCATCAGATGCAAGGCCAACAGCACCACCATCGCCTGGGCCATGAAATGGTGCAGCCCGCGCAACAGCCAGCCCCCCTGCATCTCGTATTGGATGAAATACACGCTCTCCCAGGCCGTCTGTCCGCTGGGACTGTACGACATCCACAGAAAAAATCCCGTAACGACCTGCGTGACGAAGGCGAACACCAGCGTGCTCCCCCACACGTACCGCCACCGTGCCCCCCCTGGTATCCGCTCGTACAGCGCCTCGTGTACGAAGCTCCGGTATCCCGTCCGGTCGTCCAGCCAATTCAGAATCGCGTTCATGCGGTCATGGTGGAATCGCCGCCAGCAGCATCGACCCGCAGCCGGCCAACGGAACCGGTCTTGCCCCCGCGGCCACAGGCCCCGGTGGCTAGCCCCTCCCCTTGCCAGCCCCCTCGCCTATCCGCGGACCCGCTGCTCGGCAATGCCCGTAAAAAAGTTCTCGAACTTGACCCACACTTCCTTTTGATCGTTCGCCGCCTCGATCTTGCACTCCAACTTGTCCAGCGCTCGCGGGCTGGGACTGGGCTGGATGATCCCCCCGTCCAAAGCAAAAGCGCTGTTGTGGCACGGACACTGGAACACTTTCCGCGAGTCCGCGTACGCCACAAAACACCCGGCGTGCGGGCAGATCGCGTTAAATGCCTCGATCGTCCCGTCCCCCAGCCTCCGCAGGTACACCGCCCCGATCGGTTCGTTGGGAAACTCGTTCCAGGCGTCCACCCGGTTGGCCAACACTGGAAACTGCCGCGGCGTCCCGTCGGTCGGCACGGCCGATGCATTCGCCACTCGCAAAAAACGTTCGCCCCCGCCGGCCCCTTTTCGCCGCAGGGGATCCGCGAACGAAAACAGCCCCGCTGCGAACGGGAATAAACTCACGATCGCCCCGACCGCGACCGCCGCCGCCTTCGTCAAAAATCCTCGCCGGTCTCCGCCGTGGCCCTCCGCCATCGGCTTGGGTGGGGGCGATGGACGATCCCCCGGTTTCGTCTGCTTGGTCATAATCGATTGCGGTTCCGCTCCCGCCAATGCTTTGCTGTTCTCAAACCACACCGGCCGCCCGCATCGCCTCGCGCGCCGCGGTCAACAATTTTTCCCGCGCCTCGGCCAGCGACCCGGCGACAAACGCTCCCGCCGCCGCCTTATGCCCGCCCCCCCCAAATCGCTCGGCCAGCCGGCTGCAATCCACCTCGCAGCGGCTGCGGAAGCTGATCTTGAATCCCCCGCTCGGCTGCTCGACCAGGATTATCGCCACCCGCGCCGTCCCTACTTGCAGCGTCAAATTGATCACGTCCTCGGTGTCGGTGGCCAGGGCCCCCGTCGCCGCGAAATCTTCCATTAGCGCCGCCGTATGCACCAGCTTCCCCTCCAGCTCCGCTTCCGTCCGGGCCAGAATCCGGCCAATCAGCTTCGTCCGCGCCAGCGTATTGTTCTCGTACAAATCGTGGTACAGCGCCGCCGGCCGCGCGCCCCGATCCGCCAGAGTCGCCGCCGTGCGGAACGTCTCCCCGGTGGTCGAAGCGAAGCGAAACCACCCCGTGTCCGTCGCCAGGGCCGCAAACAAGGGTATCGCGATCGACGGCGTGATCTCCACCCCCAAATGCTCCGCTGCCTGCGCTACCAATCGCCCCGTCGCCTCGGAAGTCGTGTCCTTGAACTGCTCTGCGTCCAATTCGTCGCTGCTCACGTGGTGGTCCAACACCGCCTTCTTGGCCCGCGTCCCCCGCACCACCTCCCCCATCGGTCCCAATTGCGCCCAAGCGCTCGTATCCAAGACCATCAACAAATCAAAGGGGTCCGCCAACACCTCCGCCGCCGACAGTTCCGCCCCCAGCGCCTCGATCCGTCCGAAAGGATCGATAAACTTCAGATTGGGCGGCGTCGCCTGGCCGTTCACGATCCGCACTTCCTTCCCCAGCGACTCCAGCACCCCCGCCATCCCCAAACAGCTTCCCAAGGCGTCGCAGTCCGGCCGGATGTGCGTCGTCAGCAGAAACCTCCGGTGGGCGTGAACGACTTCCACGAACCGCGGCCAGGAAACAGTCATGATGCCAGAATCCGTCGTGCGCGCTCGATGTCCGTCGTCAGTTGTTGCTTCAACGCCTCCACCCCGTCAAAACGCTGAATCTCCCGCAGCCGGGCCAGAAAGTCAACCTCCAATGGCTGGCCGTACAAATTCCCCTCCCAGTCGATCAGGTGCGCCTCCACCTTGCTCCCCGACTCGCCAAACGTAAGGTTCGGGCCAATGTGAATCGCCGACGGCACGACTCCGCCCCCCGTGATCGCCCGCCCCGCATACACCCCCGGGGCCGGAACCAACGTGTCGATCGCCGCCAGGTTTGCCGTCGGAAATCCCAACTGATTGCCCCGGCTCGCACCGTGCGTCACCATCCCCCGCAACCGGTACGGCTGCGTCAGCAACCGATTCGCTTCCTCCACCCGGCCCGCCAGCAGCGCCTTCCGCACCCGCGAGCTCGAAGAAATCCCTCCGTCCACCAGCACCGGCGGCGCGACCTCCAGCCCAATTCCCGCCTCCTGGCACAGCCGCCCCAGAAGCGCCACGTCCCCAGCCCGATCCCGCCCAAAGTAGAAATTCTCCCCCTCGACCATCGCTCTGGCGGCCAGCCGACCGCGCACAATCTCGGCAAAAAACTCGCTCGCCGAAAGTTTCAAAAACGCTTCGTTCGTCGGATAGGCCACCACATAATCCACCCCCAACTCCCCCAACAACTGCGCCTTCCGATCGGTCCAAGTCAACG
Organism: Pirellulales bacterium; assembly: GCA_022842745.1. Taxonomy (GTDB): domain Bacteria; phylum Planctomycetota; class Planctomycetia; order Pirellulales; family JALHPA01; genus JALHPA01. The sequence continues at coordinate 4,133 of JALHPA010000123.1, read as the reverse complement.
GCGGTGGCGCTTCCCGCGGACGCAGCAACCGCACCGGATGCGGATCGAACGTAAATACCACCGCCGGCCCCCCCACCCGCCGCGCAGCCACCAACAGCCGCCGCGCCAACTCCGCGTGGCCCCAATGCACCCCGTCAAAATTGCCGATCGTCACCGCCCCGCACCGTATGGCGGGCGGCCAGTCGCTCGGGTTGCGCAACACTTCCACGGCGATTCCGACCCTCGAAAAACTACCCACCTCCACACCACCCGAGCGACCCGGCGATTATCCCCCCTTCCCCGTTCCCCCACAACCGCCCATCGCGAGCGAATCCCTACGGTGCGACCCCAATTGAAAAGCAAAACCTGCTAATTGAACGGCACGGTTTTCGGCGAACAACAATCGGGCGCCACGCGTTTGACTATACCACTTGGTGGTATATTATGGTGAGACCCACGCCCAGTCTTTTGTTGTACCAAATGGCACGCGTGGGGGTCGCCGAAACGCACAACTAGCGGGAGCCTTGAAGCGACGCTTCGCCATCCAATGCACGGGTTTAATCCGGAAGATCTTCTCCATTTCATCGAAATGCGGGGCTTTGAAGACGATTGGGAGCGGCTCGGCTTGGATGACGACGACTTGCTGGCGCTACAGATTGCCATCATGGCCGGTGGAAAAAACGCGCCCCGGATCAAGGGAACGGGTGGATTGCGAAAGCTTCGCTTCGCGCCGGTCAAATGGAACGCTGGCAAGAGCGGCGCCGCCCGCGTTTGTTTCGTTTACTTCGAAACATATGGAATCGTATTGCTCGTGGTGGCGTACGGCAAAAACGAGAAAGACGAACTCTCGGATGAGGAAAAGAAATTCGCTCAAAAATTGATCCGCGAGGCGGAAAGGGAAATCCAACGGAGAAAATCCATTGACTGAACGAAAGGAATAAATCGCATGAAATCGCCCAAGGCGCCAGCCAGGAATCAATCCGTCGCAAAGCGAATCACCTCTCGGCTGAGTGAGTTCGTGAACGCGCTCCAGGATGATGCTCCAATCAGTGATCGCTTCACGTGCAAGACCGTCATTCTCGATTTGAAGCCGGTTGCTTACACACCCAAGATGGTCCTTACGACCAGGCAGCTGCTCGGCGCCAGTCAGGCAATTTTCGCACAGTTTCTGGGCGTCTCTCCCAATACCATTCGTTCCTGGGAGCAAGGGACGAAAATTCCCAAAGACATTGCTTGCCGATTCCTGGATGAGATCCAGCGCAATCCGGACTTCTGGCGCGACAGGCTCCGCGAAAGTGTTCGAGTGAAATAGCTTTACGCTGTCGAACAATCGTCTCTTACTTTATCTCAGCCCGCGAGGCGCTTGGTCGATGGTCGCCGCTTCCACTCCACCCCCTACCGCCGCGAACGATTCCATCGCCTCCCCACCAGGCTTCCCGCGACGATCAACCACCCCAAAAAACTCGGCGCGCACCATAACTGCCACCCCACTCCCAACAACACCCCGCTCAGGTACGGACGCCGCTTGATCCGGCCCGCCACGTCCACCCGCCGGACAGTCACATACGCCAACAGCGTTACTAGCGCTGCTGCCAGCGCGTTCCGCGCCCGCACCGGCCAGTCGTCCGCCCGCGAGTTCAACCCCTGCGCTGCCAGCTCAATCCGCTCCCCCAAATACGTTCCATACGCCGCCGGTCGCGACCCGCGCGCCACTTCCGCCAGCAGCTCCCCTTCCCCATCGGGCGCCGCCGGCCAGCCTCCCGCCGTATCCGATCCCGCAGCGTCGGGCGCTGCCGCATCGAGCGCTGCCGCGTCGGTCGCTGCCCCTCCCGACCCCCCCAGTCGCTCCCTCAGCCGCGCGTGTTCTCGATCCACCAGCCGCAGCCGATCGTCGATCTCCTTTTCTAACCCCCCCTCCCGCGGAAAATGCCGCTCCACGTCCGCCCCCCTCCGGCTGAATTCCAGCCGCCTGGCCCAATCGCGATAAAAGTCCGCCAGCACGTCGGCCCCCTCGTCGGACAACATCGCGGCCCCCGTATTCAGGCTTCCCAGTAAACCCTCCATCCGCGCCGCCGAAAGTTCGCGCGGATCCAAGGGCGCAATCTGCCGCAACCGGTAATCCCGCGCCCAATACGGCGGATAAACCGTCCACAATGTCCGGTCCACCGGCAGACCAAACAGCCACGGCACTTGCAGCCGCGGATTCATCTCCCCTTGTCCCGTCCCCTCCCCCTGAAATACCACCCCCACCCGCTGCGGCAGCCTCCCCCCGGAAAGCGGAATCTGCCACCGCGCCAGCGAAACCTCGCTCGGCAATACTGAGATCCCATCCACGTCGACGTTCACAATCCTCACCCCCGCGGGCGCGGCCAGCGTACATTGGCTGGCGCCCGCCGGCTCCACGTCAAACGTCGCCGTCCCCACGCAAGATCCGTCCGCGCTCCAAGCCAAGCCATACTCCGCCAGGCTGATTTGCGGCACGTTCACCAGTTTTCCCACCGATCGCAATTCCGCCTGGCCGTTCGGATGGGTTACCCGGAACGTCTGCGGCGCCTCGCACCCCCGACCCGCCAGCTCCTTGGCCGCCCGCGATTCGCTCGGCAGAGCTTGGGGAGTAATCCCCCGCAGCGACCACGATATCCTTTGCAACTCCTGCCGCAGCGGCAGCACGACAAACTGTCGCATCGCGCTCGCCCCCGGTATCCGCACCACAGGCGCCCGCACCCGTTGACCCAGCGGCGCGGCGATCGGTCCCTCGATCCGCAGGTCAAACCTTCCCCGCACCGGACTCTCCCCCGTCACCAGCATCTGCTTGCGGCTCTCCCCGGGCGCCTCCACGATCGAATAATCCATCCGCGGCTCCAACCGGAACGGCCCCGTCCAATTCGTCGGCAAGTCCACCGGAATCACCGCCAGCTCGCCCTCGTCCACCGAGAGATGCACGTCCACCGCCGCCCGCCAGTTGTCCCCGGCGCGCTGTGGCGAAGTCACCGCGTCCGCCCGGTAACTGACCCGCCGCACCGCCGCCTCAACCTGCAAAAACTTCCCTCCCCGCGGACCCGCGAACGCCCCCGCCACCTTCGGCGGCTCGTCCGACAGATTGCCAATCCCCCCCGCCATCGCCCCCCGCACCGCGCTCGCCGCCTCCTCCCCGGCCAATTCCGTCAGGCTGCCCGCCGACAGCTTCGTCACCTCCACCAAAGGATCGCGAAGCACCACCGCCTCCAGCGTTTCGGCCGTCGCCCCCCGCGGTTGGAATCCCGGCAGCGCCAGCGGCCCCCGCCCCAGCGGCAGCGATCCCCGCACCAGAATCCGTTGCCGCGCATTCAAAGGCGCCGCCGGAAATATCGTCAACCCTCCATCGCTCGTTCTCCCCCACCGCAGCGGCTGCAAATCCGCGAACTCCCCCCCCAACACCGCCTCCACCTCCAACTCCGGCGGCGCGTCGAACGTCAGTTGGAAACACGGCCCCCCCTCCACCCGCACGTCGCTCGCGAAATGCACCCGGCAGCTCGACGGACCCAACAAATACGCCAGCCGATTGCCAAACGTCAGCCGGGGCGAACGCTCGCGCCCCAGCGCCGACAACCGGCCCGGCAACCCGGTCCAGCGGTATGCCCGCGCAGGCACAATCCCCTCCCCCGACCACTGCAACGCGAAATCCGCCGGTCCAATCGCCGACCAACCCTGGATCGACTCCATGCTCCAGTCGAGCGCCGCATCGAAATCGATCGCCGCCATCGCTTCCCGCTTCGCCCCCCCCACGACCGCCCCCGCGGGCGACTCGACCCTTCCCAGACCCGCGGCCCCCGCGATCAAAAACGACATCTCCAGCGTCCCCCGACCAACCATCGGCTCCGCCAGATCGATCTCCATTTCGTTCGGCGACTGCGGATTCCGCTGCATCCGCACGATCGGGGAACCGGCCGGAGTCGGCAACGGCCTAAGCGAGGGATCCAGCCGCATCCGCAACGACCGCACCTCGCCCGACCGCACCTGCAGTCGCAACTTGGCCTCCAGCGTCGCCATTCCAGGCCGCACCTTGAGCCAGTACAGCTCCATTACGTCAAACTCCGCCCCCCCCGCGCTCGGCCCCGACCCCCCCCGGAAGCGCACCGTCGCCTTCCACGCCGGTCCCAGCTCCACCGCCAGCC
>JALHPA010000122.1 GCA_022842745.1 Pirellulales bacterium | reverse complement strand
AATGGCATCAGGAAGCTTGGAGTCTTCTCCTTCGAGAATCAGTTTCTGCACGATGGGGTTGAATAACATCAGTTCGACGGCCGGGACGCGGCCGACGTCCGGTTTGATCGATTTGAGCAGTTTTTGCGCGATAATTCCCCGCGTATTGAAGGCGATGGCGCTGCGGATCGAGGCGTGCATGTCGGGCGGAAACAGGTCCAGAATCCGTCCGATCGTGGTGGCTGCGCTCGAGGCGTGTATCGTGCCGTACACCAGGTGTCCGGTTTCGGCGGCGTGAATGGCGGTTAGAGACTGGCCGCCTAGACACCAACGCCGCGGACGACATTGACGATGAGTTCGCCCTGGCCACCTCCGATCGCGAGCACTCCGCGATCGGAGGGGACCACGTGCGTGAGTTCGTCGTCTCGCGGAATGATTGACACTTTCATTTGCGCACTCGAGTGCATGATTTCCTGGAATCTGGCGGCCGGCAGCGGCGCGCCTGTCGAGCTGGAAACGATCGTACCTTCCGGGCGTGCAGCCTACGAATCGAATTTTGGCGGGGATTCAACGGACCAATCCAGTCCCACGTCGAGCGACCTGGCCGAGTGGGTCAGCGCGCCCACGCTGATCCGGTCGACTCCGGTGCGTGCGATGGCCCCAACCGTTTCCAAATTGACTCCGCCAGAGGCTTCCAGTTCAATTTGGGGGGCGGTTTGATTGCGGATTGCGACCGCTTGCGCCAATTCCCGCGGGGACATGTTGTCGAGCATCACGATGTCCGGGCCGGCGGGCAGCACGGCTCTCAATTGGTCGATCGTATCGACTTCGACTTCGACGATCATCGTAAGCGCGGACGATGCCATCTCTCGCCCGCTGGCCGCCAGTCCTTCCGCGAGGAACCGCCGTGCGGCGGACACGGCTTCCGCGGGAGTGAACCGCTGCCGAGCGTTCGCGACGGCGCCGAAGGCTAAGTGGTTGTCCTTGATCAGAATCGCGTCGTATAGACCCAGACGATGGTTGTTTGCTCCGCCTTGGCGGACCGCGTATTTTTCCATTCGGCGCCAACCGGGGGTCGTTTTGCGGGTGTCGTAGATGCGGGCTTGCGTTTCGGCAACCGCCTCAACGTACTTCCGGGCCAGCGTGGCAATGCCGGACAGCCGGCCGATCAGGTTCAAGATGGTCCGTTCCGCGGCCAACAGGCTACGAACCTTGCCGGAGAGCGCGGCGACCCGCTGCCCGGGCGACACCAAGGTTCCGTCCGGGCAAAGATCGGACCAGTGCAAAGCCGGATCGAACTCTGCGGCTGCCAACTCCGCGGCTTTCAAACCGGCGATCACGCCCGTCTCCCGTGCGACGACCTGTGCCTGGCCCATGCCATCGCTGGGCGTGAGGGCCACGGTCGTCCAATCGTAGCCGCGGTCGAGGTCCTCCAGAATGGCCAGGCGGACAATCTGGAGGCAGTCGGCGGCCAGGGACGCATCCCACTCAATTTGGCTGAACTCCTTGGTCATACAGCCAATATCGTGACTTGGCGCGGGGGTGGGAAGCGCTGCGGAACGGCTCGAAGGATCTTGGCGCCGACCGGTATGAAAGCCGCGGCAAAAACGGTTCGCCGCGGGAGCGCCACCGGTGCATAATAGCGGGAGGTATCAGGTCGTTCTAGAGAACGATACGCCCCGGGTTCCGTAACCTCCTCATGGATTCGCCCGCTCCACCGCCGGATGTCCAGAATCGTTGGCTGCGACCATCGGACCAGCGTGTGATCGCGGCTGCGGCCTGGGTGGCGTTGGTTGCGCTTTCGCTTTTGTGGCTGTTGCGGCAATGCGGGGAGGGCCGTATCGATATCGACGAGGCCGAGCCGCTTAATTTTCGCTTTGAGGTCGACCTCAACACTGCCGGACTTCAAGAGCTGTGCCAATTGCCCGACATTGGGCCGACGCTAGCCGGAAGGATCATCGACTGGCGGAGTCAGCACGGGCCATTCAAGGCACTCGACGAGATCGCCGAAGTGCCAGGCATCGGTCCGCGCAAGTTGGAGAAGCTCCGCTTGCACTTGAAACCGCTGCCGACGACCGCGGGCGAGCCTTAGCGCTGCGGCGACTCATCCGTCTTTTTCATCAGCCACGGAATGAGCGTGCTGGTCGCTCGCCGCAAGACGGCGGCGTCTGCTTGGGGCTCATAATCGTTGGCCATTAGGTACGCCTTGAGGCTGGCCAAAGTCTGACGCGCCGCCTCGTGGAGGTCGTGTTGCCGCCGGTCGCGGCTTCCTTTGGACTGGATGTTCACTTTCACCGTTGTGCGGCGGGTTGTGGCGTCGTACCCTTCGCGGACCTGCGACTTGATCTGCTCTTCCGCGAAGCAGAGCTCGATCTCCAGCACGTTGGGGCGATCGGCGCTGCGGCGCATGCGCATGTGTGGCTCGGTGCTGACGTGCAGGAGCACCCGATTCGAGTCGATGGTGACCAACTCCGCGTCGTGATCGGCGATGAAGCCGCGCAGCTTTTCGACGGCGACTTGGAGTGGCACCGCGGTGACGAGATGTCCGTCGACGTGGGCGGTGGCCGCGTGCGATCTCCAGGGCCACCACCGCGAGCCTTGGCGCTCGGCTGGGGGTGCGGCGCCACTTCCGGTCCCCAATTGCACGACCTTGTTCCGGCCGGTCTCCTTGGCCGTGAGCAAGGCTCGATCCGCCCTGCTGAGCATCGCCTCGGGAGTATCGCCCGGCTGGATCTCCGTGACGCCGAAACTGGCGGTCAGAGCGCGGCCCCCCGTTCCATTGTGCGGGATGGAGGCGAAGGCGCGGCGCACGGCTTCGGCGCGGGCAGCAGCGGCGGCGTTGTTCGTGTTCGCGCAAAGCAGCACGAACTCCTCCCCCCCGTAGCGGGCGGCCAAGTCTCCAGGTCCGGCATGATTCTTGAGCACTTGGGCCATACTGATGATCACCTCGTCGCCGGTCTGGTGCCCGTAGGTGTCGTTGACCAGCTTGAACCGGTCGATGTCGGTGATCAGCAGACTGCAAGGCAGCTTGCGTTCCGAGTGGACGGCAACGAACTTGACCAGCATGCGATCGAACTCTGCCCGGTTGGCGAGTTGGGTGAGCGGATCGCGGATGGCGCGTTGATGCAGGCTTTGGCAGCGTTCCTCGAGCGAAACCTGCCCCGAGGCGTCGCGAATGACCAGGACCACGCCGTACCCGATTCCCTGGTTAGAGACCACGGGGATGGCCTGGGCGTCGACGGTGATATCGGCCCGGTCGTGCGTCTGCATTCGCAAACGGAGCGCCACCTGCGACTTCGTCCGGAGGGCGAGCGCCACGGGGCATTCCGCATCGCTCAAGGGTTTGCCTCGTTCGTCGGTGAGACGGAGAAAGCTCGGTGTGTAGGGGCGTTGGAACGCCGTCGCGCCGTCGATTCCGGTGAGCTTTTCCGCCGAGCGATTCCAGAGCATGATTTGACGGCTGGCGTCGACAAACACGACTGCATCGAGCATGTTTTCCAGCAGCTTATGCTGGAAAAGCTCGGAGGGATGAGCCAGCTCCCGTGGAATGACCTGCTCGTTCCAATGCCAGGGCAGGCCCCGCGTCGCCTCGGCGAGAGTCTGCAACCAGCGGCTGGTGTGATCTTCCCGGCCGAACGCGCGGTCGTGTCCGTACAGGTCGTGAAAACTGCGCACCAGGTCGGGATCGAACTGCGTGCCTGCGTTGGCGAACAATTCCTTGATCGCGCGTTCGCGGGACCAGGCGGCTCGATAGACCTGGTTGTTGGTCATCGAGTCATATGCATCGGCGATCGCGACCATGCGCGCCCCGCGGGGCAAATCGTCGCCGTGCGCGTCGAGCCGGAGTCGGGTTCCGTCGAACCAGGCGATCGCATTGGTGACGATCTCCAGCACCGCGAGCGAGCCGCAGCAAGGGGCGAGCACTTCCACCCCCATTAGCCGGTGACGGTCGACGATCGCCAGTTCCTCGGGAGTGAGCGCGGAGGGTTTGAGCAGGATCCGGTCCGGCAGCCCGATCTTGCCGATGTCGTGCAGCAGGGCTGAGACTTCGATGGCGTCTCGTTCGTCGGCGGAGAGTTCTAGCGCCTCCGACCAATCCGAGCAGCCCAACGCCACGCGCATGCAATGCGCCGCGGTCTCGGCATGTTTGCAGCGCAAGGCGAAGAACAAGCTGCTGGCCACCCCCAGCCGAGCGCGCACGTAGTCATCTTCGTCCGCGCGCGTCGGAAAGGGCGCCCCCGGCTGTCCGAGCAACTCCGCGACTCTGGCCGGCGGCCCAACGGGTGGCGGATCGGAGAGGGTTTCCAACTGGTTTTGGATCACGCCCAACTGAAGATCCACCGGCGGGCTGGCGGGCAACCCACTGGCCGACTGCTCGGGGGAGGAATTCGGCAGACCTGGAAGGGAATGGGACAGCATAAGCCAACGACATTTCCGCCGAAATCGCCATCTGGGGGCTCAAACAACGATTGCCGCCGCGCGCCGCCAAATCGCGCCGAGTGTTCTTCTTGGAAGAGTACGCCACTTGAAGGCGGGAGCAACCGAGCGAGCGACTCCCGGCGGCGGATGCAGGCGAACCTGTTCGCGTTGTTCCAGCAGCGCGGGAGGCGCCGGTTGTACCGATCGCGCGGTCGCCCATCCGCTTGCCGAGCCGGGTGGGGTCGGATACGGTACACCGATCCTAGGGAGTGCGGGTCGGCGAATTTGCTGCGCCCGCTCGTGAAGGACGGAAACGGTCGTTGCCGACGTAACGTCGGCGCGGTCCAGAGTTTGATTCTTGATTTCGGAGCGACAACGATGCGCTGGGTAACCTACCGATCGGCAACGGGTCCGCGCTTGGCCGGAGTTGGTGCGGAGGGCTACGTCGACTTGCAATCGGCCGATCCGGGATTGCCGGATAACCTCAAGGACTTGCTGGCGGCAGGCCCGGAGGCGCAATTGGCCGCCGCGGCCGCGATTCAGCGCGGCCGGCCGCTGGCGGCGGGAGCGTTGGCGCTGTTGCCGCCGATCCCCAACCCGCAAAAAGTGATTTGCGTGGGTCTGAATTACGCCGACCACGCGCGGGAGACCGGCCAAACGCCTCCCTCCGAGCCGGTGATCTTCAACAAGTTTCCCACGGCCCTGGCAGGGCATGAACAGACGATTGTCTTGCCGCGACTGTCCCAACAGGTCGATTACGAGGCCGAGCTGGTAGTAGTGATTGGCCGGGGGGGGCGGCATATCCCGGCGGCCGATGCGCTTGCGCATGTGGCCGGGTACTGCTGCGGGCACGATGTGTCGGCCCGCGATTGGCAGCTTCGCAAGCCGGGGGGGCAGTGGCTGCTGGGGAAATCGTTCGATGGTTTTGCTCCCTGCGGGCCGGAGCTAGTGACCGCCGACGAGGTGGGGGAGACCTCGAACCTCCGCATCCAGTGCCGCATCAACGGAGAGACGATGCAGGATTCGACGACCGGTCAGCTTATCTTTCCGGTGGCGGAGTTGGTGGCGTATATTTCCGGCATTTGCACGCTCATGCCGGGGGATTTGATCTATACCGGAACGCCGCCGGGGGTGGGGGTGGCGCGGAAGCCGCAGGTGTTTCTGAAGCCTGGAGACGTGGTCGAGGTCGAGATCGAACGGGTGGGGCTGCTGCGGAATACATTTGCCGCGGAGAATAGCGGGCTGTAATGCCCCAAGCGACTTGCCGCCGATTGCTTAATCCGACCGGCCGGGGACTGGCGCCGGTCGGAGCGGCGATCGGGCTACAACGTCTTCAAATATTCGAGTAAAGCGCGCTTTTGCTCTTCCTTGAGCCGATCGGGAAATAAGTGGCCGGCGGCGCTCTTCCCCGGAATGGAGGTATCGAAATACTGCCGGCGGACGGCCGCGCTTGAGGTGGGGGGGAGAGAATCGAACGTTTCGACCTCTAGACCGACGCGATCCGCGTCGTAGCCGTCTTCGCTGCGGCGCCATACTTTGGGACGCTGGTCCGAGCGCAGCACGTGCCACAGCGTGGGAACCGAGCCATTGTGAAAGTACGGGGCGGAGGCCCAAATCCCATCGAGCGGCGGAGCGACATATCCTCCGGGGTCGAGCACCGCCGGCGGATGGTTGTAGTTGGCAAACCAGCTTTCCGCGTAATGGGAGCGGTGTTGGGGCGAGAGCGCGTCGAGACGGACGCGATCGGTCTGGACCACGTCGATCGCAACCCGACGTTCCGGATAGTCGCCGTCCGGGCCGTACATTCCGTGGCACGACGCGCAGCTTTTGCGGAATACCGCCTGGCCCTCCGTCGCCAGCTTGCGATCGATTTCATACGGATAAGCCGGAGCGCGCAGGGATTCCAAATAGGCATAGATATCGGCAAAGTCCCGCTCCCACTGGCGGAACTGCAGCGGGCCGTTCTCCTTGACCAGAATGAACTGCATCAGCGCCCGGCGCCCCTTGGGCGCAAATCCGTCGATGTACATATTCCGCTTGCGGTGGAATTGCCACCAGGGGGGGGCATCGTGATCGTGGTGGGTCATTGCGGGCCGCGGGCGATCCGTAACGATGTTCAGATCGGCATCCCGATACCCGAGAAGCGCCACGCCGAACATGACCGCGTTCGATGTCCCGTTGCTGGTCCCCAGCGGCATGAACAGCGAACCGAGATCCATATGGGACAGCTTCTTCCCCATGCGGATTTTCGTTTGGCGCACTTCCGTCGTTAGAGTTTCCAAGGCGAAGTGCGAATTGGCGACGCCCGGGATGACTTTTCCCGCTACCTTGCCTTGGTGGCAAGCAAGGCAATTCATCGACCAGTTGCCCCGTTCGTCGACGACGTACTGCAACGGACGGTGCTTCGGGTCACCGGGCCGTTCGGTCAGGCCGTAGCGACTAAACGCCATGCGGCGGCGCTCATCGGGCGAGGCGGTCTCCGCCTTGGCCCGCAAGGGTGGTTCCCAGGTTTTCCAAAGTTCGTCAAAGACCTGCTGATCGAAGTCGGGGGGGAGGTAGGCTTTGTTGGTCAAAAGCCAATAGCCGCGGGCCGCGCGCCGCTCGGATGGCTGGTGGCTCGCTGGTCCCTCCAGGGACGTATCGATTGAAATTTTTGGTTTCGCTCGGTCCGGCGGCGTTTTCTGGGCGCCGGGTTGGGGAACGGGAGCTGCCCCCATCGGAAGGAACAAGAGGGCCATTCCCATGATCCGCAGACCGACCCGCCGCGCGGCCGAGACGAACCAAGTCGAAGTCATGCCGAGCGCAGGCCGCAT
>JALHPA010000121.1 GCA_022842745.1 Pirellulales bacterium | reverse complement strand
ATTTCGCGGGCAATACAACGCCCGTTTCGCTGGACGTTCGATTGGACGCCAGTGTGCCACGCATCAAGGACGTTCCGCCCCCCGGCAGCGTGGTTCTCGATCCCTTCCGCAAGCTCTCGCTCACGGTCCTGGGACAGTTGATCACGCCCCAGATCTGACGTCGCTGACGATAGAACAAAACTGCCGGTCCTTACCGGACGAACAGCCGCAGCGCCGCGGGGCGCTGCGGCTGTTTCGCTGTCCGGAGCTGCGACGGAGATTTCGACCCTGTGGGCCCAACGGGAACGGTCCACACGCCGCGGTCGCGGTTCAACGACTGCCGGTCGTCGCGGTCTCTCCCAACACCGGGATCTCCGGCGCCAGGGCCGCGATTGCCTGGTTCGCGCGGTGGAAGGCGTCGCTGCCGTCAGCCGTGGCGAACTGACCGATATCGCGCACTGCCTGCCCCAGCACCAGCTCGTGCAGCGTGGCGGCCAATATCTCGGCCCGTTCCGCGTAAAAGCGAGAGAACAACAGGTTCAAGAGCCGTTGCAAGGGGAGCTTGGCGCCGGCAAACAACCCCTCGCCGCTCACTGCCGTCGCGGCGCCGACCGCGATGTCGCCAGCGGCGTTCACAATATGTCCGGCCGTCAACTCCACCGCGTGCGCTCCCACGGAAAACAGGGCCACCGTCACCACTGGGCGCACGACCGCGGTGCTGACCAAAGTCCAGGTGATAAACCGCACCAATCCGGGATTGTCCCGCTCGAACTGGTCCAGTTCCGCGCGGACAAACTGCCGATATCCCTCCGTAAGCAAGGGCATTCGCTCGCGGCGAACGTGCAACTCGTCAAATAGCGCCCGCCGTTCGGCCGGCCCAGGCGTGCGTTCAAGCGCCTGGCGCACCATCGCATTGCCCCCGCGCCGCAGGACGTCGATCCGATCCAGAAACTCCGCTAGCGCCAGGCGCAAGCGATCGTCCTCTTTCTCTTGGAACTCGGCTAGTTCGGCTTCGGGATCTTTGCGAAACCAGCGCGTGAGCAGCGAGCCCATCGCGCTATACATACCGTTGACGGCGCGATCGAACCGCGTCCGGCGGCTTTCCAGCCACACCCAGATTTCGTCCCACACCAGGCGTCGAGGCAATTGCGGCAAATCGGTGATCCGTACCTGCAGGTCGTGCGCCAACAGGTCGCGCGCCGTGCGAAATTGGGCCGCGCGCGCCGCCATCTGTCCCAACCAAGCCGGCAATCCGTCGTGCGGGTCCAGCACCTCGCGCAGACTGCCGCGAAACGAGCGGATCTTGATCGCGTCGAACTGCAAATCGGCGAGATCTTGCCGCGGCGCGGTGGCCCCCGGCGACAGGGGGTAAAACGGCAGCCGGTTCTCCTCGGCGGCGTCGGGATCGTAGGGAGCGGCGTACACGTGGACCGGTTCGACGCCCGTCTCCTTCTGGAAGCGGGCCAGCCAGCCGCCGCACAATTCCTTCTGCCGCGGCCATTGGACCATGTTGAAGACCACGACCACGGTTTTGTCCGCGGTGGCCGCCGCCTGAAAAAACTCTCGCACGGCCGCGTCATTGTACTTCTGCTGCGTGAGAATGCAGACCAGTACGTCGGCCGCGTGCCGAACCAGCGCCGCTCGCCGCCAATTCTGGCGCAATGTGCCGTCCACGTCCGGCGTGTCGAACAACAGCAGCCGCGGCGGTTGCGTCCCGGCCGGATCCTCGCGGACAAACAGCAGATTATCCGGTCCCTCCTCCAAGGGATCGTTCTCGTGCGTCCAGCGGCGGACCTCGAAATCGGGAAACACGCCGCGCAAATCGTACCGCTCGGCAAAACCTTGGGGCACGGCGCAGACCGGGTGCCGGGTTTGCGTGGCGTTGGCGTGCGAACGGCTGACTTGGCTTCCGGCCAGGTGATTGAACACCACGCTCTTGCCGGTATTGGTCCCCCCCGTCACCGCCACAATCAACTGCGGCGACTGATTCAACTGCGGCAGCAGCTTGTGACAGAGATTGCCGTACCAGTCGCTCCCGGTCGCTGGCGCAAGGCCCATGCTAGCGGCCAGTGGCGTCAGGTCCCTTACCGCTTGGGCCAGAGTCGAAACCCGATCGACCCATTCACGATACAGTCCAGACATGCGGCGTGTCGCGGCGCAAAAAAGAGGGTCGGCGCCCATGTCCGAGGTCTGGGCCACTGGGGCAATTGTCAGACCGAGCCGCCCTTCTGGCAAGCCGGACGAACTGTAAACGTCCGCCCGGCCAGGGCATAGGCCCAGAGTCCACCCCAGGAGCCGCTGTCTTGGGTCGCTAGCGTCGACCCCGAAATCTACACGTCGGCCCGGCCGCAAAACTGGCTAGCAGCGCTGCATTTTCAGCCGGCCGCTTCATCTTGTAGCGCGCGGCCGATTTTCCTACTATTCCGCCCTGCCTGTCCCGCCAACCAGCCCTAGTTCCACGCCCCCATGCCGCAACCGCGATACCTGGCGTTGTTCGCCGCGGCAAGCCTGAGCGTGGCCGGCTGCGCAGGGGCCAATTGGTTTGGCGCCCCCCCCGCTCAATCCCCGCTGGCGCGCTCGGACGAGCCAGCTCCAACCGCTACTCCGACCACCGCAGGCGCACCCGCCACCGGCGCAAACACAATCCATCCCGCCGCCGCGATCCCCCACGCGCCAGGCGCAGGCGGCCCCCTTCCCTCCCAAGCCTCCGACCCCGCCGAACAGGCCCTGTTGGCACAGGTCAAATCGCTTGGCTACGACGATCCGGCCGAAGAAGCGGGAGCGCTTGAGGCATTGCGCAGTTTACCGGCCGGCCATCGCGAGTTCCTTTTGCGGACCATGCGGGCCAGCCTTCACGCGCACGCACGAAACACTGACGCTCGTCCGAGTCCACCATCGACCGAATTGACGGCGGCGCACGCGCCTCCGAATGCGTTTCCTGGCACGATTCCCACCGACGACGAAGCGGTGCGACCGGCCGTGTACACCCCGAAACACAAGCCGCGGCCATCCGGGACCGTCGCCAACGATGCCCAAGCGGCGTCCGACGTCGAAGTCGCTTCCCGTACCGCTTCAAACAACGACTCTTCCACGGCCGAGGCCGACGCGGCGGCTCGTGCCGGCAGCAGGTCACCTCAAAAAGCATCGGTGCGCGACCGCAGCGCCTCGACAGACTCCGCCCCAAAAGCCTCCGCCCATAGCGGACGCACTAGGAAAAATGGTCCAGGCTCCTCGACGATCGAGCGGGTTTCGCACACGGGCGACGATGCGTCGGAGAACGAGGAGGACTGGCGGACCCATCTGGCCGCGGCCATCGAATCCTTGGAAGCGGATTTGAAGCGAGAACCGTCCCAATCGCGGGCGGACCAGGCCCGCTTGCGGCTGCTGTGGACCGTGGCCGGCGACAAGGAAGCCGCGCTGCGGCCGATGCGCGAGCTCACCGCCGCCGAGCAGGACTATTGGAACGAGCAGATTTATGCCTTAGGCACGCTCTTGGATGACGCCAAACAGCACAGCGCCCGCCGCCGGGCCACCGAAGCCAGCGCGCATCTCAAGCAGGCGTCGACCAAGCTGGGAGAATCGGCATCGCTGGTCGTCCGCAATCTGGCGTTCTGCACCGAGGTCAAAGGTTTCGGCATTTACAGCAATTTCGATCGCGACGAATTCAAGCCGGGTCAGGAGGTGCTGTTGTACGCCGAGCTGGAGAATTTCGTGGCCCTCGAAACCGACAAGGGCTACCACACCTCGCTCCGCGGCAGCTACCAGATCTTCGACAGCAAAGGCAACCGCGTAGCGGAGAAGGACTTCGCGGCCAAGGAGGAGTATTGCCAGAACCGCCGCCGAGATTTCTTCGTGCCGTACTTTCTCTGGCTCCCGAAGACCATCAATGACGGGACCTATACGCTCAAATTGCACATCGAGGACGTCCACCGGCAGGAAACGGCCGAGGGATCGATCGATTTCACCGTCAAAGAGAAATAGCCTCCAACCGGCGGCGATTGGTTCGAGTGCTCCCGATCTGGCGGTTCTGAAAGCCGGTTGCCGCCGAGAGTGCAATCGCCCGGCGGTTGGTCGTATACTAGAGCGAATCGGTTCCTGGTCCCGCCCCGTCGCGCACCCTTGAGCAGGACCTACGCGGGACTTTCGCCCCCCTTCGACCTCGCATCGGCCGAATTCGCATGCCCGCTGCCAAAAAATCTCGTCGCCGCGGCTTCGATTCCCCCGCCCAGGAGGCCTTCCTGAACCTGTGGCGGACCTACGACCGGTTACGGATTTTGGAAGAGGAGTTGTTCGAGCGCTACGAGTTGACGCCGCAGCAATACAACGCCCTGCGATTGCTGCGGGGGGAGCATCCCGGCCATCTGCCGACGCTGCGGCTGGCCGCGCGCCTGGTGTCCCGCGCCCCGGACATCACGCGGCTGCTCGACCGCCTCGTACAGCAGGGTCTGATCGAGCGGCTGCGCGATCCCGAGGATCGCCGCCAGATCCAGGTCGGAATCACTTCCAGCGGACTGGGGCTTCTTCGCGAAATCGACGAAGCGGTCCACGAATGCCACGAGCGCCAGTTGGGTCATCTCTCCCGGCAGGAGCTTACGCAGTTGATCGAGCTTCTGAAATTGGCCCGCCGCCCGCACGAGCCGGCCGGCAGCACCTGGGCCTGAACTCTTCGCGGCAGCGGTCCAGTTAAGACGCGCAGACCAAAGCCCGTCGCAGGGGGAGCTTGCCGCGGGGCCTCGGTTATCGCGCGCCGTTAGATCACCCATTCTCGCCAGACTGCCTCTTCTGAGTTGACCCGGGTTCCACAACGGCGGTACAGTCCGCGCCCGAAACACCGGGTATCGATCAAACTCAACACAACGTTGGCAGTCTGGCCATGAACGCCGACGGATGGAATCAAGTTCCGGCACGATCCAAACTCCCCGCCGTCCGCGCGAACCGCGGCTGTGGCGGACGATCGCTGTTGGAATGGATCGCGCGCCGTGTTTGCGATCGCCACGGCTTTGAACGGCTGGTGGTGGTCGCGGAAAATCGAACCATCGGCGGGTTGGCCGTCTAAAGTACCCCAGGGGAACCTACCTATGCTGCGACATCGATCTCTCGACGCGGGTGAAGTCCAGTCCGTCATCATCGCTCCCGACTTTCCGCCGCGCGTGCGGCCCGCCGCGTTGATTTGCGATTTTGCCGGCGTCCTGTACGACGACTCCGAGTGGCCGCGGTGGCTGTCGCGGCTGCTCAACCGAGTAGCCGTGGCTTGCGATTCCAAGAGGTTGTTCGCGGTCTGGGACAGCGAATACTTGGACCTCGTTCACTCTGGCGCCCGCCCCTTCCACGAGGCTTTTGGTTCGCTGCTTCGCCACTTCTCGCTAACCGCTGGACAGATCGACGAAATCGCCGCCGCCAGCCGCCTCCGCCGCCAGCAATTGGCCGAATATGCCCGCCCCTACCCAGGCGTGGCCGCGGCGCTGCGGCAGTTGGCCGCCGAGGGCGCCACGCTGGCCTTGCTCGCGGACACCGAGCACACGGCCCCGACCGTAGCATTGCAGGCGGAGCGAATGGGAATGGAGGGTGTGTTCAGCGTGGTCCTCTCATCGGCCGATTTGAAGTCCGCCAAGCCTCGCCCTCGCGGATACGTCGAAGCCCTGGACCGGTTGCAAGCTTCGCCGGATCAGGCGGCGTTCGTGGGACGCCGCGCCAGCCACTTGGCCACGGCGGCTCGGCTCGGCTTGGGAACCTTCGCTCTCAATTACGACTCGGACGCGGCGGCCGATTTCCATCTTCGCCGGTTCGACGAGCTGATTGCGATTTTGCACCAGTGGCCCGCAAGCGCCGCCGCCTGATGGCTTTTCCCGCTTGTCTCCGGCGCCAATAATTCTTCAGAATGCCGCGTTGGCAAAGGCCCTGGCCGCGGTTTGATGTAAGAATGGCTGCTGGGCCAGCCGGTCGCCCCACCACCGGCGACGAGCGTTTGGTTTTTCCCGAAGGATTCTGTTATGCCCGCCATGAAGATGAGTTTCCCCCACCAACTGGGCCAGGAACAGGCCGCCGAGCGGCTCAAGGGCTTCCTGGAAAAGCTCCGTCATCGGCACGCCGACAAGCTCACGATCCAGGAGGATAACTGGGTGGGAAATGTGCTGAATTTCGCCTTCTCGACCTTCGGCTTCAAAATCTCAGGCGCGATGACGGTGGGAGACGACGACATCAAGCTGGATGGCCAACTCCCGATCGCCGCGATGATGTTCAAGGGCAAGATCGAGTCCGAGATCAAAGCCCAAATGCAGCGCTTGCTGGCATAACCTTCCGAGACGTGGGCCACGTTCGCGGGCGGGAGCTTGCGTTCCCGCGCCAACGCGGCGCAAACCTCGCCGCCGCTGAATAACAGCCCCTCCCAGCTCACATTGAGCCAAGCGACGAGTTTTCGACCTGGTTTCCGGGATGGAATCCATCCACGAAGCTGGCTAGCGACCGGCAGCGGGAAGGCTGCTGGAGCTTGCGCACCGCCTTGGACTCGATCTGGCGTACCCGTTCGCGGGTCACGGAGAAAATCTGCCCCACCTCCTCCAACGTGTAGGAGTAGCCGTCGACCAGGCCGTATCGCAGCCGCAGAATCTCCCGCTCGCGATAATTGAGCTGCTCGAGCACGCTCGCCAGCCGCCGCTTGAGCGAATCCTGGTTTACGTCGTATAGCGGATCGTCCTCGCGGTGATCCTGGATGAATTCGCCAAAGAAGCTGTCGTCGTGGTCCCCCACCGGCTGATCGAGCGACAGCGGCTGCCGGGTCATTTTCAGAATGCAGCGAGTATCGTCCAGCGACAGACCGGCTGCCTGCGCCGCTTCTTCTTCGCTCGGCTCGCGGCCGGTCGATTGCACCAGATCCCGCGTGGCGTTGCGGACCCGGCTCATGGTGTCGATCATATGCACCGGCAGACGAATCGTCCGGCTCTGATCGGCGATAGCCCGCGTGATCGCCTGGCGAATCCACCAGGTCGCATAGGTGCTGAACTTGTATCCGCGGGCATGCTCGAACTTATCCACCGCCCGCATCAGGCCGGTATTCCCCTCCTGGATCAGGTCGAGAAAGCTCAGACCGCGATTGCGGTATTTCTTGGCGATGCTGACCACCAGCCGCAGATTGCCGGCGGAGAGCACGCGTTTGGCGGCGTCGTAATCCCGTTGTAAAAGGGCGGTGCGCTGAGTACGCCGAGAGAGCGTCGAGGGGCTTTCCAGGGTGATGCACATGAGATGACGCAGTTCCCCC
>JALHPA010000120.1 GCA_022842745.1 Pirellulales bacterium | reverse complement strand
GGTACAAATTCACCACCACCAGCTCAAATGTCACGATCCCCGCCCGTTCTAGCGCCTGCATATCGTCCGGTCGATCGTGGCGGCAGAGAATCCCTCCGTGGATCTTCGGGTGCAAGGTTTTCACCCTCCCGTCCAGCATCTCGGGAAAACCGGTGTACTCCCCCACGTCGATCACGGCAAATCCCGCGGATTGCAGGAACTTCCGCGTCCCGCCAGTGCTGTACAATTGAACCCCCAGCCTGGCCAGTCCGCGAGCAAAATCCGCTAGCCCGGTCTTATCGCTGACGCTCAATAGCGCCCTTCGGACCGGAATTTGCGGCGGCGCGGTTGAAATCTGCGGGGTTGTGTTTCGATCGGACAAATGCGGATCAGAGTCCATGCCACCGTATCGCCAGCGAATCGTTAGGAAGTTGCCAGATGATGGTGTAAGAGATCGTTTGACGCCGGTCAATCGCCCTTGCCGGCGTGGATCGACGGCGTCAGTCGAACAGAAATTTTCAAAAACTTGACCAACCTTGCCGGGAGTTGCTTGACAATCTTCAAGCCTGGATAGAATTATTCCGATTCGAGGGGTAAGAAAATCGCCTTGCCGTTTTTTTTTCCGGCTGATATACAGCGCGGTCATCGGCCCCAAGGAGTCTGTGAGCCAGGAAGATCGCGACCGCCGGAACTCCTATCACACAGCCTTACGTACTCGGAACGACACTCGGCACCCGGCCTGGTGCAAGAAGCATTATCAGGTCCCTATTTTCTCTAACGGAGGAGGCGTTCGCCCACTCACGATGAACGAACAGACTGCCGGTTCGATTGTGGCCTCGACCAACGGGGTATTCGTTGGCGAGGCCGAGGAGCCTCCCGGTACCAGCGCCCCTGTGGTGCTCTCGCTCGATGAAGAGCCTCCGTCGCCCTGGGGTGCGGCTGTTACGCCTTCCCCCCGCACCCAACAGCCCCAAGTGGGTTTGCCCCCCAAACGGCGGCACCCAGCCTGGCAAGACGTTCCCGACGAGTTATGGGAAGATTGGCGTTGGCAGCGTCAGCATTCCATCCGCACCGCGGCTCAGCTCGCCGAACTTTTGCCCCTTGCAGAAGACGAACAGGCCGCCCTCCGCCGCCTGGAATCGCAGTATCGCACGGCGATTCCCCCCTACTATTTCTCGCTGATCGATGTCGCCGACCCGTCGGATCCCATCCGGCTCCAGTCTTGCCCCTCCGCCAGCGAAGAAGTCAACCTCTCCGGCGTCGAGTTCGACGACCCCCTCGAGGAGGACAAGGACTCCCCCGTTCCGGGAATCACCCACCGTTACCCAGACCGGGCATTGATGATCACCACCCCGGTCTGCAGCATGTACTGCCGGTTCTGCACCCGTAAACGGGTCACGATGGATCGCGACGGTTGGGACGCCCCCAGCCGCGACGAGGAGCGGATGATCGAATACATCCGCGACACTCACGCCATCCGCGACGTGATCCTCTCCGGCGGCGATCCCCTCACGTTGCCCGTGGCCAAGCTACGCTGGTTCCTCACCCAACTGGCCGCCATCGACCATTTGGACGTAATCCGCGTCGGCACCCGCGTCCCGGTCACGCTACCGCAGCGCCTCTTCGATCCAGAACTGGTCGATTTGCTCGCCAGCGTCAGCAAAGTCTGGATCCAGACGCACTTCAACCATCCGGTTGAAATCACCCCTGAGGCCGCGCGCGCCTGCCGCAACCTCATCAACGGCGGCATGCCCATCAACAACCATGCCGTGCTGATGAAGGGAGTCAACGACTCGGTCGACACCATGCGGGAGCTGATGCGCGGGCTGCTCCGGATCAAGGTCCGCCCGTACTACCTCTTCCATTGCGATCCCGTCACCGGCGCGGGGCACTTCCGCACCTCCGTCTGGAAGGGCATCGAAATCATTGAGGGACTTCGGGGCCATATGTCCGGCCTCGGCGTCCCGACCTATGTCGTGGACGGCCTGCACGGCGCCGGCAAGATCCCCGTCATGCCGAACTACCTTCTCTCGGCGTCCGACGACGCGGTCGTCCTCCGCAATTACGAAGGCATGATCTTCCGCTATGCCCCGGAAGATAAATCCTCGCAGGCGCGGCCCGTCGTTTCCACCGGCGTCAGCCAGGTGCTTAGCGGCGGTGGCAAACCCCTGATTCCCGCCGAAAGTCCTCGCCAGGCGCGGCGGCGCAAAAGCGCGCTGGAACGGGTCGAAACCCAGGTGATTTCCGCCGATGGGCGGTTGGGAACGGTCAACGCGGCGGTCCCGGCGCCATCGCTTTCGTCCTCGCACGCCGCCAACGGTTCCTCTAACGGTTCGGGCAACGGTTCCTCCAACGGTTCGGGCAACGGATCGTCCAATGGATCGTCGAACGGACGCGCGAACGGTCGGACCAATGGCCGTGCCGCCCCGTCCGCCAGCCCGGAGCAATTTCCGGCCAAGTTGGCCACTCCGGTCCGGCGCAACGGAACTCCGAAGCCGCCGGCCCTGCCGAGAGTCGCAAACGGTCGGACGCGCCCCGCGCCGAATGGCGCCAGTCGCCGTGCATTGGCTGAGAATTTGTCCCCTCCGATCGCTCCTCGTTCCGCCAATGGCAAAACCGTCGTCATCTCGGCGACTGGCCGGATCAATGGCAATCGGGTCACGGTGGAAGCGGAGGCGGCCCATTTCGATGTTCCCCCCACCAAGAGCGAACTGCTGCGCCGTCCGGCCAAAACGGCGACCGCGTCCGCTAACGCTTCCACCAACGGGGCGAAGACAACCAGAAAATCCTCCCCGCAGGCGCTCTCCGGTTCTTGATCGCGCCGGATTGAATTCGGTGAGTTTTTTTGCAACCTCAAGTCGGATCGGCAGCCCCCAGGGTTGCCGATCCGACTTCTTTCCAGCACACTTGGAGCCTTCGGGCCAGCAGATGGCCGGCGAGTGCGGCCTGGAAATGCCTTCCCTTGCTGCCAGAAGCGACGTCGGCCGACGCCGTTTCGCGGTTCTTTCTACTTCGGAGTAGCTTCCTTGCGAATCGGTATCACCTGTAACGTCCGCTCCTCGGAGTCCGCGCATTCGGATATCGGACTGGCTGGCGACGCGGAAGAAGAATTCGATAGTCCCGAGACCGTCCAGGCCATCGCCGAAACCCTCCGCACTCTGGGACACGAAGTCGAAATCTTCGGCGACGGCGAGCCCCTCCTCCGGCGACTTCTCTCCCCTCCGCGGCCCGATCTGGTGTTTAACTTTGCCGAGGGAACCGGCATCGCCCGCTCCCGCGAGGCGCGCGTCCCCGCTCTGCTGGACATGCTCGGCATCCCCTATACCGGCTCGGACCCGCTGACGCTGGCCGTGGCGTTGGACAAACCGATCGCCAAGCTGCTGGTGGCCGCCGCCGGCATTGCCGTCCCCCGCGGCGTCGCTGTCCCATACGACCCCGTCCACTACCAGGCGAACCACGAGCGGCTACCTCCGGCCACGCGTACCGAGTTGGCGGCCCTGACCCTCCCCGCGATCGCCAAGCCCGCGTTCGAGGGTTCCAGCAAAGGCGTCCTTTCGCTCAGCCTGATCGACGACCCGCAACAGTTGGAGCCGGCGATCCTGCAACTCTCCCGCGCCTACCGCCAGCCGATCCTGGTCGAGGAGTTTATCGCAGGAGACGAAATCACAGTCGGCGTGGTCGGGAATTCCCCCCCCCAGGTCCTCGGCGTGATGCGCATTCTGCCGGCCCAGCCCGACAGCCGGTTCGTCTACAGTCTGGAGGTCAAACGTGACTTCGAGAACCAGGTCCGCTATGAAGCGCCCCCGCGGCTTCCTTCCTCGGCGATTCAAGCTCTCGAAAGCGCCGCAATCGCCGCCTACCGCGCCCTCGGTTGCCGCGATGTCGCCCGCATCGATTTCCGCCTCCGCGACGGCGTACCCTGGTTCATCGAGGCCAATCCCCTACCCGGCCTGTCGCCAAAATCGGGCGACCTGGTCATCCTGGCCGGCCTGGTGGGACTTGCGCACCGCGACCTCGTGGGAAAAATCGTCGACGCCGCTTGTCAACGCCTTGGTACTTCCGCCTCCGCCTCGCAGGCCGCGGTTTTCCCCCTTGCGTCCTAGGAACACCCATGCCGCTGGAAGTCGCCATTCTGTTCAACGAGCCGCTCCTCCCTTCGGATCATCCGGAATACGCGCAGGAGGCAGGCGTGTTGGACTCGGTCGACGCCTTCGAATCCGCGTTGTTTTCCAAGGGGCACCAGGTCACGCGAATTCCCTTGGGCGACGACCTCGGAACCGTGCTCGATTCCTTGATCGAGCGTCACCCCGACGTCGTCGTCAATTTCTGCGAATGCGCCTCCGCCAACTCCCGCGCCGAGAGTTACGTGGCAGGCATCCTGGAATTGCTCGGCATCCCCTACACCGGCAGCCCGCCGGAGTGCCTCTCGCTGGCCCACGACAAAGCTCGCACCAAGTGGCTGCTGGCCGGATTGGGCGTGCCGACGGCGGAATTCCGGCTGGTGAATTCTCCCGAGGAGCTTGCCGAATCGTCGCTGAAAAAATGGCTGCGGTCGATGATCTCCCGCGGGCCGTTGTTCGTAAAACCGGCCGAGGAAGACGCCAGTCTTGGCATCGACAACGACAGCGTCGCCGTCGATTACCCTGCCGTGATGGCCCGGCTCGCGTTCGTCCTCGATCGATTCGGCAGCGCCATCGTCGAATGCTACGTCCCCGGACGCGAGTTCAATGTCTCGATCATCGCGCTGCCTGAGATCCATGTGCTCCCCCTGGCCGAGATCGAGTTTCAGACCAGCGACGACTTGCCTTGGCCGATCGTCACTTACGCCAGCAAATGGGACCCAGGGAGCGCCGCCGATCGCGGTACGGCCCCGCGCTGCCCCGCCGACGTCTCCCCAGAACTGGCCCGGGTCATCGAAAACGCTGCCGTAGTTGCCTTCAATGCCGCCGGTTGCCGCGACTATGCCCGCGTCGACCTGCGACTGTCTCCGGACGGCGTGCCTGTCATCCTTGAGATCAACGCCAATCCCGACGTGGGACCCTCGTCCGGCTTTGCCCGCGCCTTGCGCGCGGGGGAAATCGACTACGCCGACTTCGTCGACCGGCTGGTCCAGAACGCCGCCGAGGAACAACCACGTCCCCCCTCCCGCAATGGCTCTCCCCACTTCGCCGAGAGCGCGGTCGCCGTTCCCGTCGGCCCCCACTCGCTCGTTATCCGCCGCCTGGCGCCGGCCGATCGCGTGCCGTTGCTCGAGATGGTGCAGGCGACCGGCATGTTTCGCGACGACGAGGTTGAAGTTGCCGACGAAATTCTCTGCGAAGCGCTCCGCGACGGTCCCGCCGGCCATTACCAGGCATTCGTGGGGGAGCTACAGGAACGGGCCGTAGGCTGGTTCTGCTTTGGAATCGTTCCCCTTTCCGATGCCTCGTTCGATCTGTACTGGATCGTCGTCGATCCTCCATTTCAGGGACAAGGTATCGGCGCCGCCCTGCTACAAGCCGCCGAGCAACGGGCCGCGCGGAAGTCGGGGCGGTGGCTGCTGGCCGAAACCTCCTCGACCGACGCTTATCGACCCACCCGCGAGTTCTACGCGCGCAACGGCTATCAAATCGTCGGCGATATCCCCGATTTTTATCGCCCCGGGGATGGAAAGATCACCTTCGGCAAACGGTTGGATTCCCGCGAGAGCGGCTAGAACCGAGGCACGACCCGAACCGGTCAGGCGATCAACTCCGCTTGCTCGCAAATCCACAGATGCGCGAGATCCATGATTTCCGCCACCACGGGCAGATCTTCAGGCTCAAAGGCCCCCGGCGGACGGGTCCGCGGGCCGCTCGACGTCGTTCGACCAACCGTAACCCAATGACGCGCTCCTTCGGCCGATTCTTCCCGCCAAATCAAGGCTCGCACGCGTCCCAAGCGGATCTCATGAATGGAAGTTGCGGACATACTATTCCTCAGTCCTTCAGCCGCGCTACCGGCGTTCGTGGGATCCCTCACACCAACAGCCTAGCCTCTCCTGGTGGCCCTTTGCAATCGCCCGCCTGCCGCGATCCCATTGCCGGCCAAACTCAAACGTCCGGGCATTCTAGATCACCGCCAGCAACGACCACCCCCGACCCTGTGCGAATCTGACAAATTCATGTCAGATTGGCCAGCTTGGGCAAACCGGAACGCCGGGGTAAACGGTGTTGATCGGCCAATACGCAATGTCGCACACTAGGTCCGCGCAAGCGCCAGCGTACCTCCTAAGTCTCGCATTAAACAAATCTTACGGCTGGCATCCAAAGCAAATTAGTACCCCGCCCAACCATCCATTCCGCTCGACCGTGCGGTTTGACTCGCCTGCTCAACGCTCCTACCGCTTCCCCTCATTCGTCCGCCGTACCGATTCGTTTTTGGGGATAATCTGTCGGGTCGGCGGAACCACACTGGCAGTTACGCCTCTTCCTGAACTGACGGTTTATCGCGCGCGGGGTTCACGCGGCCATCGGATTGTTCGCCAGTGCGCGATGAGCGCGATCCCCGGCCACACGACGATTGCCCTTTGCTTGCTGGCTCGCTTTTGGTAATTACCCCCTCCCGCGGCGGCGGCAGTCGTTTTCGCCTGCGCCTGCCGATTTCGCTCGATTCCATTTCGCCTCGCGGCGAACCAACCGTCTCACAGCGCACCATCCGCGTAGGAGCGTTCCCTACATGAATCGTACCGCCATCAAATTTGCAGCCGTCGGTAGCGTGTTGGCGTCGATGGCGGTCGGAGTGGTCCATTGGCGTTCGGCCAAGAATCCCGACGGTGTCGCCAATGCCGCGACCGATGCCCCCGACCCGGCCGTGCCCAAAAAGGCTTCGTCCGCAGATGCCGCGGACGCCCCACCGTCCTCGTTCGATCGGCTCTCGGCGCCGCGCATTCTGCCGGCCAATCCCGCCGCGCGCCCGCTGAATTCCTCCCCGCGCGATCCTTTCCAGGGCGCCCGTGCGGCCTACGACGTCCCCGCCGACTCGGCGGACGACGCGACAACACGTAAGGATCCATTCGCCGGCCAGTCCGCCTCTCGGCAGTCGAACCGCACGGACCGCTCGAACTCCCTCCGCTCGACCCGCCGCACCGCCTATGCCACCGACGCCGACGCCGACAATTCAGCCGCCGACGACACTTCTGACGGCGCCACTGCCAGCGATGCATCAGCCAATGAGCCGTTGCCCGCGGCCGCGGCTGACGCCGATGCCGATCCGGCCCCCGCCGCCGACTTGTTCGGCGTTCGACCCCCAGCGGGCAGCGCCTACGGCGCCACCGCTTCCGACGATTC
>JALHPA010000119.1 GCA_022842745.1 Pirellulales bacterium | reverse complement strand
CGTCGCGGCGTCCATCCGCTTCAATTCCTCGGCGTACTTGGGCGCTTCCGCCAGATCGATGTTGATCGCCCAGTAATCCCCCGGCGGCAGCGACGCCGCCGCGATCAACGCCACCACTCCCACCAGCCCCTCCACCAGCATCGCCCCGTATCCAATCACCCGCACCTGCCCCTCGCTGCTGATCATCTTCGGCGTCGTCCCGCTCGAAACCAGCGCGTGAAATCCCGAGATCGCCCCGCACATGATGCAGATGAAACAAAACGGGAAAATCGCCCCCTTGAACGTCGGTCCGCCCCCCCCAGCGAACAACTCGTTCACGCTCGGCGCCTCCAGCCGAGGGTTCGCTGCGATCACCGCGATCACCAACAGGCCGATCGTGCCAATCTTCAAAAAACTCGACAGGTAATCGCGCGGGCACAACAGCAGCCACACCGGCAGCACCGACGCCACAAATCCGTAAATGCAAATCGCCCAGATCGTCTGCCCGCGCGTGAGCTCGAATGCGTTCTCCCACGGGGAACCCGGAATCCAGTTCCCCGCCACCGTCGCCGCCAAGGTCAATACCGCCCCAATCGCCGAAGCCTCCACCACCCGCCCTTTGCGGATCCGGTACATGTATAGCCCGATAAATAGAGCGATCGGCACCGTGCAGGCGATCGTAAACGTCCCCCAAGACGAACCACGGATGATCTCCTGGGATCCGTCATACGGCTCAATCTCGGGCGCCGTTCCTCGCCGAACTCGAGGATTGAGCGCCAGGGCGGGTCGATGTTTTGAGAACACCTCCAGTCCTTCGCTCCGCGTGACCGTCTGCCCATTCGGGTAGTGCGCCAGGGTTCCAGGAGGCAGCGTTATCCGCCATCCCCCTTCCACCGCTTCCTCCTCGTACAGCAATTGGCCGCTTTCGTGCGTGAAATACGTACCGTTGCCAATGTTCACGCTGTCCCCCCCCAGCGCCTTCACCACCACCACCCCCAGCCCCGCCAGCGCGATCACCACAATAAACAAAATCGCCACCGACGCCGTCGTTCCCGCCGTCCGGCCGATTTCAATTCGTGCGATCTCCGCCAGCGACTTTCCGTCCCGCCGCACGCTCGCCGCCAAGACCAGCATGTCCTGCACCGCCCCCGCCAGGCACACCCCCACCACGATCCAAATCAATCCCGGCAAATAGCCAAACTGGATCGCCAGCACCGGACCAATCAGCGGCCCTGCCCCCGAAATGGCGGCGAAATGGTGCCCAAACAGCACCCACTTGTGCGTCGGATGATAGTTCTGGCCATCATTCAGCCGGTAGGCCGGCGTCGGCCGCGAATCGTCCAACACGGCCACCTTGGCGGCCAAGAACGCGCTGTAATACCGATACGCGATCGCCAGACAGCACAAGACGCCAATCATCAAAGGCATCGCGTGCATAGTCGCGCAAAAATTCCTGAGAGCCAGCGGAATCAGTCCCCGCGTCCGCCCTGCGCAAAGACGCCAGGTCCGACCAATGTAACATACCGGCCGCTCGCCGGCAGTATCAGCCGCGCGCCGCCGCCAAGAGCGCCAAGATGCGGCCGGCGCAGCGAAAACCGCGGCCGCGGGGGATCCTCTCCCTCCGGTCCCGCCCAACCAGCCGGTTGGATTGGATTTCGCCCCCGATTTTTCCCTGGCCGCCCCGCCGACCGAGGCCCTCAGGCCTGGATTTCCGGCGCCGCCTCCGGTCGCGGTTCCGCGGACTTGATATAACCCAGCCCGCGCAGCACCTCGAGCACCTCGCTGCAGGTGGGAAACATCCGCCCGCTCGACCGCTTGTAGGCGTCCAGGGCATGCATGAACTCCACCTCGTCGTTCGAGTAATCCCGTTCGCAGGTGGTCGGATCGATTTGCCGTCGGCGGTTGACCTTGGCGCGGCGCTCCAGTTGCCGCCGTTCGACGGCTACCGCTCCGGTCTTTTCTCGACGGTCGTTTTTTTCGCGGCGATCCTTCGCGGGCTTGCGTCGATCCAGCGTGACTTTATGGTCCAGCTTTTTCGTCTTCGCCACGGAACCTCGATCCTTTCGTTATCGTGCGTCTTCGGAAGGGGCCAAGCCTCACAGGCACAAGGAAAGAATCGGCGCGCCCTGCTGTTAAAATACAACGCGCGCGCAAAGAGTGCGATTGCGCGAAGACTGCCGGGTCGTATCGATTGTAGCGGCGGGGTAAAGCCTGCCGGCCGTCGCCCGCCTACCTTACCTTGCGGCCGCTGGACCCTCGACTCACCCCTGCCGCGCGGTGATCGCCTGTCCCAACAGTCCGATCACTGGCCGCCGGAACGGATTGACCACGATCGCCTCCGGATCCGGCGTCTGCCGCGGGGCTTTGGCGTCCGGTCGCAGTTCCAACCGCACGTGCGTCGAATTTCCGGCAAAATCTCGCAGCATAAACGCCAAATTCGCGTACTTCGTCCCATCCGGCCGCGTTTGCAAGGCCAACCGCTCGAACTTGAAGTGCCCCACGAACGTCCCGCTATGAAATTGATCCGAGATCGTCCCCCGGATCGTAAAGCCCCGCAACAAATCGTCCGGATGGACCCCCCACTGCATCTCCGGATCCGGCTGGAACGTCGCTTTGACAACGTCGGCGTACACCAGGAAGCTCCGCTTCTCGCCGCCGATCTGCCGCGTCAATACGTTCCACCCCGGTTGCAGCCGCACAGCCTCGCTCTCCGTGGTCACCGGGCCAGCCGGTGCGGTCCGATACGCCAGTTGATATTCCAGCGTGTTGACCAGCTTCGGGCTGGCCTGCTCCAAAAAGTTCCTCGCCCCCCCCCGAGCCCCAATCAGCGTGTTCGTCCCCTCCAACCACACCGCGTTGTCCGGGGCGATCTCCCCCCCCCAGGCCAAACCATATTCGGACAGCAACTGCCGATTCGTCTTGCCCACCAGTTCCGCCGGCGCTTCCGTCGCCGCCGTCCCCATCGGGAACGGAACATAATCCGCGGCCTGTTCCGCCCGATACAGTTGCCGATCGTTGAACAATAGCGCGCCGACCGAGCGGTCGAATGCGCTTGGCATCTCGGTCCCCTTCGGCGTTAGCGCCGATTGAACGGCGATGTATTGCTGATCCACCGCCAACGGATCGGCCGTCGGATTGCGCGCAAATCGCACGTTGACCAGCCGATTCTCGCCCCCGGCCAGCATCCCCGATTCCGACACCACGTCGATTTGGTTGTCCAGGTCGATTCCGTGCAGGGAGCTTTTCCCTCGAAACGGCAGGATCACCCCCACCTCGAAGCCCTCGATGCGGCCGCCATACACCGTGAAATTGCTCGAAGATTCGTGCCGCAAAAGGCCGAATCGCGCCCCCTCCCGCCCCAACAGCAGCGGCTCGTCGAACCGCAGTTGCGACGTGTAATTCGGAAACACCCCAATGTCCACGTTCCAGGCCGTGAATCGATCGATCTCGCTAAGCGCCGCGGGCCCGGCGAACTCCCGGTGGTAAAACATCGACAGTCCCTGTTCTGACGCGTACGCCAGATTCTGCCGGAACTGCAACGGAAATGCCCCTGTTTGCACCACCCCGTGCGCCGGTCCCCAAGACCGGTCCGGCAAGCGCTCGCTCGGGAAAAACGTCGGCACGCCCCCCTCCTTGAGCCCCCGCCCATAAACCGCAAACCCTTGTTGGTGCTCGGAGGCGATGTTCTTCAACAGGTCCACCCCGCTCCCTTGCACCCAAAAACCCACCCCCTCGTGGCCGTACTCCGGTTCCCGGTTGTCCCGCCGCGAATTCGTCCCCTCTCCGGAGCCGAGCGTGTACACCGCCAGATTGTTCCGAAACGCCCCCAACTCGTCCCCAGCTTCCGCCACGAACGCCGCTCCAAACGCGCTGTAAACGAGATTCTCCTCCGCCACGACTCGGCTGTGATGGTTGACAATCCCCCACCCCGGCGTGCCGACCACCACGCTCCCCTGAATGCTCGGCGCGGGGCCATCCCCCTCCAGTCCCGCGCGGTGAAAATGCACCGCGTAGCGACCCACCTGGTTCGTGCCGCTCCCCGCCAGCAATTTGCCCTCCCCATCGAACCGCGCGCTGTTCAAAGCCATGCTCTTGTCGGTCCGCCCCAGCCCCTCAAACGCCGCGTCGCGTACCTCCACGTCGTCCGAATGCATGAACATCACGTGCCCCCGCCGGTCGATCATCTCGGGATTCGCCGAGGCCACCACCACGTTTCGCGACAGGTTGGCCACGTGCCACGTCAATCCCGCTTCCGGCAGCGTGTGGTTGTATGCCAAGGGATCGACGGTCACCACCGAACCCTGAATCCCCCGGATCGTCGCCTCCTCGTGCTTCCCGTACTCCGTCCCGCTCAACAGCAGCCGGTCCCCCACCCGCCAGCCGGAGGGAACGCCCGTCAGGCGAATCTGCCGCGCTCCCGCCGCCACCGAAACCTCCACCGGCAAAAATGGCGTGATCTCTCTGCCGTGGATCGACACCTCTCCGTGGGAAATGATTCCCCGGCTGACCCGCGTCGGATCCCACCCCACGTCGATCGGACCGCGGTCGGCAATCACAATCCGCGCGGAAGCGCCAGCAATGATCGGCTGCTCCGCAGTGCCCATTTCCAAGCTTCCGCCAGGCGCGACGACCAGCGTATCCACGGTCAATTGCGTATCGACCCGTGGATAAAACTCCAGCAGCCCGTCGACTCGCACCGTTCGCAACGCCTCCCGTTGGATCGAATCCAACACCACGTCGATCGCCTCGGGAATCAAAACGTTCGCCCCCGCCGAGGGAATCCCACGATCCCACGTCCCTGGATCGTCCCATGTCCCGTCCCGCACGGCGCGGTGGGTCACGGACGAATAATCCACCAGCCGCATCACGGCGGCATGCTCCGCCGCCATCCGCGGATCGGTGTGGACCACCGGCGGGGCGGAATGCGTATCCCCGTGGAGCGCTTGCCGCACTTCAAGCGTCTCGTACAGCAGCGATCGCTTAGCACGAACCGGTCGTCGGGTTGCCGAAAAGCAAGAAAATAGCGCGCGGACCGTAGGCCGCAGAAAGCAACGGATGTCCATGAAAAGATGCAGCGTCTCAGTCCCCTGAGCTGCGGAGTTTATCAGAAATCCCGCAATCGCACCCGGTCAATTTTGCCCCAGAGAAATAATTTGCGGAAATTTTACAGCTTGCTCACACGGAACAATTTCACATAACTCTCGACCCTATCTCCTTCCATGTGACCCTCGAATTCAACCGCAAACCTCGCAGCGCCGCCATCGGTTCGCGTCGGCTCACTCATTCGACGACGATCTCCACCGGCTTGGCCAATACGTGCGTCGTCGTCCCGCCGGTCCCCAACGCCACCGCTCGCAGCGTCACCGGCCCAGACCCCAGCCGGTTGGCGTTGATTTGCACGTTTGCCGTATCGCCGTTCACTTTCTCCAATATCCGACCATTTCCAAAGATCCAGATCCCCCGCGCGCCGCTGGCGCTTGCGGTCAGCCGCACCCGGTCGCTGAACGCTACCCGGTTCGGCATTGCCGTGAATTTCATGCTCTTCCCATAGTTGTTGAACATCAACGGCAAGATCGCCCTCCCCTGGGTCTCGATCGGACTGGACTCAAACCCCACCACCCGCAATTCGTGATACCCGTCCGAGTACTTGGCCGTGTCCAACGCGATCGACCCTCCCTTGCCGCAAGCGCCCGCTCTTGCTCCATCCACAAACAGTTCAAACCGGTCCACTTCCGCGGCCGCTCCCGACCCGCTGGGCGCCAGCGCCAGCGTTCCTTTGACGCTACTCCCCGCTTCGGCCCCTTCGACTTGAATGCTGGGAATCTTCGCCCACGGTCGGCACAACGGATCCCCCACCAGCGCGATCTGGTACGGCCCATACACCGACTGATAAAACGCCTCCGCCAACGTACAGCCCCGCGCGTAACGCACGTGCAAGTAGGGAACGGGAAACTTCTGCGGGTTGGCGCCCGGTTCGGTCGCCGTCCCGCTCGATCCCGCCGCCCCGTACCGTAGCAATTCGCTCAGCACCGTCTGCCCATGCGCAGGCGTCATATTCGCTCCAAAGCTGGTCAAATTGTCGCAAAACGCCCCCGGCAGAATCGTGCTCCCCGACGCCTTCCAGTCGAAGTTCGAGATTCCCAACATGGCCCCCATCACGTCGGCCTTCCCCGACGGCATCACCCCCTGCACCACTTCCGCGTTCACGTCCAACTTCTTCAATTGCTCGACCGCCCCGGCAAACTGCGGCTTCCGTGTCGACGATCGAATATCGTTGTTGCTCATGAAGTAAATCGTCCCCTTCGGAATCGTCCCATCCGACTCGGCGGCCCGCTTCAAATAGCGGATGATCTCCTCCACCGAATTCCCCTTCCCGGCGGTGATCCCCAACATGCACGACAACATGTACCGATTGCCCCCCGATTCCAACAACTCTCCCTTCGGTCCCCAACCGTACCAGCCGCGAAATCCCCGCGTCGCGTCGGCATCCGCCGTCCCGCGATAGTACTGGTTCGACACGCCGCTCTGATAAGCAACCGGATTCTTCGCCAATGTTAGCGGAAACAGATACGTCAGCCCCGTGAGCGAACCCGCCAGTCCGGGTTGTTTCCGTTGCCCCTCCGGCATGTCCTCCTGAAACTCGATCGAGTACGGAAAATCGGCCGAGTACACGATCCCGTCGATGTGCGAGATCAAATCCCGCGACTCGATCACTCGCAACACCGGGGCCAGGATCTTCGACCGGAACGTCTCCACGTCCACCCCATCCACCGAACCGTCCCAGTCCAAATAATACACGTTGCTCGAAGGCAACTGCCGTAAGGCAATGTAGTGATTCGCGATCGCCACGGACTTGTCGCTCCGCGAATTCACCACCAAAAACCAGTTCTCCGGCCCCCCGCCGGCCCTCCCCTCGCGCGCGAACATACCTGCCAGGCACCAACCCGCCAGCAGTCCCATCCCCAGCAGCCGCCGAATCGATCCAAGAGATTGCATAACTTGACTTCCTGCGTGAAAATCGCTCTCCGCCATAATACCGCACGGCTTTCTGCCCGACCATGCGACGTTATCGCCGCCCCCGCGGCCACTGCCCCCCGGCCACAGCCCCGCGTCCACAGCCCCGTATTCGCGCTCCAGCTCCGCCGATCACCCTGCTTCTAGATAAACAACAACAGTGTCTCTCCTCGTCACCGGCGCGAATGGATTCCTAGGCCGCTGCCTCGTCGCGCAATTGCTCGCCGATGGCCATCCCGTCCGCGCGTTCTGCCGCCACCCGCCCCCCCCCTGGGAACAAGGCCCCGTTGAAGTC
>JALHPA010000118.1 GCA_022842745.1 Pirellulales bacterium | reverse complement strand
CAAGGCTGGGGATCTGACGGCGGACTTTATCCTTTTGACCCACGGGCACGAGGATCACATCGCCGATGCGGCTTCGATTGCCAAGCGCACCCATGCGCAGGTCTTGTGCAATTGGGAGATTCACCTCTGGTTGCAAAAACAGGGGGTGAGCAACACCCTGGCCATGAACCTGGGAGGCGCCGTAACGTTGCCCTTTGGCAAGGTCAAATCGACCATAGCCCACCACAGTTCGTCGTTCCCAGATGGAAGTTATGCCGGAAATCCGTGTGGCTATTTGCTGACGCTAAACGGCCAGAAGCTGTACTTCGCGGGGGATACCGCGCTGTTTTTGGACATGCAGTTGTACGGGAAAGGAGGCTTGGACCTGGCCGTCCTGCCGATCGGCGATCTGTTTACGATGGGTCCCGAGGACTCGTTGGAAGCGATCCGATTGATCATGCCACGTCGAGTAGCCCCGTCGCATTTCAACACCTGGCCGCCGATTGCGCAGGATCTGGCGGCATGGGCGCACCGCGTCCGCGCCGAAACGCCGTCAGTGCCGATCGAGCCAGAGGTAGGAGTTCCCTTCACGCTCTGAGGCTGCTGGAAACGCTTTTCCAACAACGTGATCGGTCAAGTTGCCGCCGCAGGCGCCACGCCTGAACGCATCAGGGTATATCGCACGACCAGGCCCATAAGGATGATGCTTGCGCCAAGGATCGTGTACCAAGCGGGTTCTTCGCCGCGCGTCAAGAACGCCCACATCGGCAAAATGATCGGTTCAATCAATGCGATACCGGTCGCTTCCACGCCGCTCACATGGCGCAAGCCCCACGTAAACAGCACGTACGGCAGGGCCAATTGAAAGAAGCCGAATCCGGCCAGCGTGATGAGTTGCGCGCTGGTGGGCCACACTCCCACTGCGATCACGCCTGGAAGCATAAGCAGTGCCGACATGAATTGATTCACCACCACCAGCCACGCTGGGTTTTCTCCTCGCATTCTTCGCAACATTAGCACGACGGCCGCGTAACAGACCGCAGACCCCAGTCCGTAAACCACGCCTGGGTTAAGCTCGTCGGCCAGGCCGTTCCAAAGAATCACCGACACACCAGCGACTCCGCAAACGAACGTGACGACATCCGGGCGCGCCGCCGGCTCGCGGAACCACGTGACGGCGATTAGAAACACCCACCAGGGGGCGGTGCTTTGCAGCCAGATGGCGTTGGCCGCCGTCGTAAATGCATAGGCCGTCAAGTATCCCCAAGTCATGCCGGTGAACGCACAACCCATCGGGACAAGTTCCCACCTCCAGTGTGGCCGACGGACCAGAGGCAGAATGAGCAGTCCGCCAAACAACGCCCGCCAGAATGCCATCTGGATGCCACGCGATTCCTGGGGCCAGACGTCAAACAGCTCCAGCTTTCCGAAAAAGCCGCTGGAACTCCAGAGGATTGCAGCGGTGGCGATCATCAGCCGCCCGCGCAACTTGTCGCGTTCTTGGTCGGCGGTAGACGAATCGCGATCCATTCCGGACCATCATGGCTTAATCGGCCGTTCCCGCAAAGAACCCCAGAGCACAAAAAGTGTCAATCGGTCGGTCGAATGTCCAACACGACGCTTTCTGACTTGCTGTCGGGCAATGGATAGGCGGCCAGTTTGCTGAGCCGCAGGCCGGCCAACAGTCTTCGTTCGCGCGCGGCGGCGCGCTCTTCGACCCAAGCCGGCCCTTTGATCAGGAGCAGCCGGCTGAATCGGTCCCAAAGCGGGTTGAACCAAGTCAAGATTTTTGCCAGGGGAGCAACCGCTCGAACCACCAGAGTATCGAATCGCTCCCCTTGCAGAACCTCCTGGGCGCTAGCATGAACAACTCGAGCCGGAATCTCGGCGGTCCGAACAATATCTGCGAGCGCCTTGGCCTTCTTGGCGACGGAGTCGCAGAGCGTCAGTTGCAAATCGGGTCGCGCAATCGCCAGAATCGCTCCGGGCACGCCTCCACCCGACCCAACGTCCAAAACCGATTCCCCGGATTCCAGAAAACGTTCGAGCCACAAGCTGTCGACCACATCGCGCGCCACGAATCGTTCGTAGTCCAAATGGCGGGTCAAATTGAGCTTTTCATTCCACTCCCACAAGGCGTGGCAATACCGGTCCAAGTGAGCTATTTGCTCGCCGTCGAGCTCAACTCCATGGCGCGCCACGGCATCGGCCAAGGATTCATCGTTAACGCGATTCACAGTATTCAATGGGGCTGGTGTCGGACGCCGACGGTTCGAATCTGAGCGGATTACAGTCAGGTCGCAGATTGCTGCTTACGATGAAGGCTAATTCTGGGCCGATCCGATTACGATCGCCACCGACTGGCCAGTCCGCGCTTGATTGAGGACTAGGGCATTCGATCGCCTTAGGGTGGGCCGGGTTTCGACAACCATAGAAATCGGGCAATCGGGATCCGGATGGCCGTAATTGATCGAGGCCGGTAGCAGCCCCTCCGCCAATGCGAGTATGCTCACAGCCATTTCCACCGCCCCTGCCCCGGCGCCCAGATTGCCGACAAAACTTTTGGGCGCAATGACCCCGCTGCCGCCTACGACTTTCTGCAGGGCTTGCGCCTCGATCCGATCGTGCTCGAGTGACGACGCCCCGTGGGCATTGACGTGGTCGATCGAGCTCAAATTTCCACTTGCGGATTGAAGGGCCGCGGTCGCGGCGGAAACGGTTGCACGAGCGGATTCCCCAGGTGTTGGGTGCGGCGCCCGAAATCGACTGGCCGACGAAAGTACGCGGGCCAGAATAGGGGCGCCTCGGTTGGCCGCATGTTCCACCGACTCCAACAGAAACGCCCCCGCCCCTTCCCCTGGCACCGGACCGGTGCGGTCGGCGTCAAACGGGCGACAAGCGGCCGCGGGATCCCCAGTCCAGGTGGCGAACGGTTGAGTGCCGCGCATTGTCATGCAGGTGGGATGGAGACGAGCGCCGACGCCGCCGACGATCATGCAATCGGCCTGTCCTCGTTGGATGATCCGAGCTCCCTCGGCCACCGCCGCCAAACTGGAGACGTCCCCCAGCACGATCGAATTGCATGGACCGCGCGCGTCGTGGGCGATTGCGATGTGGCACGCCGGCATGTTGGGAAGGTACTTGAGCATCCACAATGGAAAAAGCTGACGCATCGCGTCGCTACCCCATCGGTCAAACCGAAACTGCCCATCGACTATGCATGCCCGGTAGGCTTCAATCAACTCTTCGTTATCGCAGTAAATCATGTCCGCCCCGAACGTCACGCCCAGCCGCTCCGGCGAAACATCCCCGGGTGACAGTCGGGCGTCCGTCATGGCCAGGTCCGCGGCGGCAAACGCGAACTGAATCTCCCGCGACATCACTTTTAAGCTCTTACGCGGGCGGACATACTGCTTGGGGTCGAAGTTCGTCACCTCGCCGCCGATGTGCAGCGGAAGTTCCGAGGTATCAAAAGATTGAATACTACGCACTCCCGAATGTCCCTTCAGGAGCGACTGCCAAAATGCGGCTCGCCCAATGCCAATCGGACTTACAATGCCAACCCCCGTTACCACGACCTCGCGGAGCGGTCGACTGGATAGAGAGCGTGGCATGAAAGGAAAAGACCAGAGGCGAATCTAACGGAAAACAGCCAATCGGCATCCGGGGGATGGACGGCAAAGCCAAACCTTCGGTTATCGCAAGATCGTGGCGAACGTCAAGCGGGCTTGGCGCCGGATGGGCGCTCGGCCTGGCGGTCTCCGCTTATCGCCCCACTTTCGGGCGTGAAGAACGGACGCGACGGAAAACCATGCTGCGCTAATAAGGACCCCTCGAAAGTACTCGCCGATCAGGCGACTAACTGGCGTTTTAGGCGCGCGAATACCCCGAGCGCAGGTTTCGGTTGCTCCCACTTATCAATCAGTCCATAACTCAAGGCCGCGTTGGCGCCCGGCTGTGCGTGGCTCGGATCGCGCAAGCGGGACCAATAGATCGCCTGTACAAATTGTTTGCCCAACAGCACGGGGAGAAACTCTTCCAACCAGGCGGCCTGACCCTTGGGGGGGTACGTGCCTTCGCTGGGTACTGCCAACAAGAGCACGAGCGGCAGATTCAGCACGCTCCACCGGTCGATCTGACGGCAGAATTCCAGGGGGCCGCGAGGCAACGTTTGATCGGCGCCAAGTCCCAGTTCGATTTCCAGTCCAATTCCCGCCATCCCCAAGTCCCCTCGCGACAAAGCATCCGCAAAATGGATCGGTGCCAATTGAAGTGATTGACTGCGCAGGGATTCGCCCCAGGGTTGTCCGAAGGAAACAATCGTCGCCCCGCGCGGGTCGCTGGCCCGAACCGCTTCCAACGCACGGACGGCTAACCGAAGGCGCTGGTCCTCGGCCAAAGGCAAAGCGTCGCCGGAATTGACGCCTTCGGCGCTGTGCCAAAGGTGAACCCGGCCCCGATACCGTTCGACGACGGCCCGAATGTGTTCGGACATCGCGTCCAGCAATCCATCGAAGTCCGTGTCGCCGTTCACAATCCACAACGGGAGCGAGTCCGCTCGCAAGCTCACAAGTGGGCCGGCGCAAATCTTTGCGCCATGCGCTTGCGCCCATCCGAGCAGCGCATCCGATTTCGCCCAGTTCCGCTGGCCCCTCTCCAACTCGATAGACCGCCACGAAAGAGGGATCGAGAAACTATTGCAGGCATCCGCCAGCGAATCGGCGCTTAGCCCTTCTGGGACCCGCTCATCGAGCCTAACTCCGAGCAAAGGCGCCGTCCGCGGCGTCTGCAGCCGGCGGGCTTGTGCCGATTGCACCGCATAGGCTTGGGCGAGCAACGCTTCTGCGCGGATCGACTCAGTCAATGCCAGATCGGCAAATTCCGTCGAGGAAATACGGTCCTCCTGCCTGGTAGCCGACTTCGCAAGTAAACCAATCGCGTCGCGCAATGTCGTTTGGAAGTCGTCTGGCAATACCATGCCTGCGCCGGACCACTGGGCCGCATGCTGGCGAATTCGGTTGATTGTGCCGCGAGCCAATTCCAGGTTGAGCAGATAGGGGCGGTCCCGCTCGATCAAGGTCCCGGTCTGGAGCGCCACCTGGCCGTAATGGGGGACGGTCCAGGGAACGATCAGATTGCCCGATTCGGTTTCGTGGCGGGTGAGGCGTAATTCGGAATTGCGCCGTTCCAAGCGGCAACGAGACGGAATTTCGTCCCGTCCGACGAAGTAGGCAACTTCAGCCGCGGACGGGGGAAGTTGCTCCGGATGCGGCGTTTCAAACCGTATAACGCCCATGAAGACTGAATCTTTTGACCGACCTAAGAAGCGTTTCTGAGCCGAACACCCCAGGCGCAAAGCGTCGCGGCGGTAGTCACTCTGTGAATAATTGTCGCGTCTATGGCGATTGTATGGTCCAATTGGTCCCTGCGGACCGAATCAGCCACCCCGCGCGTTCGATGTAAGTGTACCCGACCAGCGACCTTTTCGGATATCGAGCGGGGCGCATGTTGCTCGAAAATCCAATTCAGTTCGGAACTCCTCAAAGACTGGCCGGGTTCCCGTTACCACTGATATACTCCTCCAACGGAGTCTCGCGGCCGCCGGGTTTCGATGGGCTGGTAAAGCGTTCTATTTTGCCCGAACGAAAGGAGTGATTGGGGATGAACCGGGCACTAACCTCGACAAATCTGCCGAATTGGCCCGTTCGACGCGGCAAAGTTCGCGACATTTACGACCTGGGGGACCGGCTGCTCTTGGTCGCTACCGATCGGATCAGTGCGTTTGACTGGGTGCTGCCGACCGGAATTCCGGACAAGGGAAGAATCCTCACCCAAATCAGCGCGTTTTGGTTTGGCCAACTGGGAGTCCCTCACCACCTGATTTCCGTGGAAGTTGCGGACTTTGGACTTCCGCCAACGGTCGACGCGACATCACTTGCCGGACGCACCATGCTGGTTCGCAAGACCAGACCAGTTCCGTTCGAATGCGTTGTTCGCGGCTATTTGGCCGGGTCTGGCTGGCGAGAGTATCAGGCCACGGGACAGATTTGCGGAATTCGATTGCCGCTCGGACTGCGCCAGTCCGACCGCCTGCCAGAACCCATCTTTACCCCCGCTACAAAGGCGACGAGCGGGCACGACGAGAACGTGTCGTTCGCACAAATGGCCGAACAAATCGGCGACCGGCTGGCGAACGACCTGCGCCGCCGCAGCCTTGAGATTTACGAGCATGGTGCGGCCCTGGCACTTAAGCAGGGGATTTTGATCGCCGACACCAAACTTGAGTGGGGATTGGTGGAGGAAGAGCCTCTGCTAATCGACGAAGTCTTGACTCCAGATAGTTCCCGATTCTGGCCGCTCGACCGCTACTTGCCGGGGGGAGCTCCCCCCTCGTTCGACAAGCAATATGTCCGCGACTGGTTGTCGGACGCTTCCTGGGACAAAGAAGGCCCTCCCCCCGCGCTGCCGGACTCTGTCATTCAAGGGACGCGTTCCCGGTATATCGAGGCCTTGGAACGGCTCACCGGTCAACCCTTTGCGTGGAAATGACCGCCGGCAACTTGGCCCAATAGTCGGCCAGAATTACCTGGATTTTGCCCCCCCTTGCGGGAGCAGGGGTTTCACGACGATCGTAGCAATAACTCTCAAAGCGGCGACTCGACAAGCCCGGTAAGCTGCGACCGCCACGTCGCATTTCCGCACCTCTGTTGGAAATGAACTACGGTTGAGTACAGGCCGCGAATCGGCCGGGCGTCGAAAATACGCCTTGCCCAGATCGCAGCGGACTTGACTTGACCCACTCCGATCGTTCCCGGCGGCATTGGCCGTCCGCCGCGGAACGGTCGCTGCAACCCCTGCAATCGGACCCCTGCCTGCTATGTCGAAAGGTCACTTACTGCTGGTCGATGATGATCGACACGTCCTCGAATCGATGGCGGATTGGCTCCGCGAGCAAGGGTACAAGGTCGACACCGCCAGTGATTGCCAAGCCGCCATTGCCGCGATCGGCCGGAAGAAGCCCCAGTTGGTGCTCGCGGATGTGCGCCTGCCGGACGGCGACGGATTCGATCTCTTGGCCCGCTGCCGTGAGTCGCATCCCGATATCTCGGTGATTCTCATCTCCGGTTACGGCACCGTGGAAATGGCGATGGAGGGCATCCGGGCGGGAGCGTTCGACTTTCTGACCAAACCCTTGATCGATGCCGAACTGGAAATGGCGTTGCAGAGGGCCCTCAGCCAGCGGCAGGTAATCGAAGAAAACCAGCTCCTCAAGCAGCAACTCGACCTGCGATTTGGACTGGAAAACGTGGTCGGACACG
>JALHPA010000117.1 GCA_022842745.1 Pirellulales bacterium | reverse complement strand
GAAACGGCGGACAAGGGTTGAACGGAATTTCGCACGCTCCTGGTTGGAAGGGGGAAAGAAATTGCGGTACCCAGAGCAGTGGGCGATGCTTCAGTCGCTGAGAGCCTGGATTTCGTTGGCTTCTAGCGCGCGGGCGATTATCTCGACCTGGTCCAGTTGGACCGTTGCGTCGTTGCTGCCGGGACCCAGGTCGAGCCCGAGCCGATTGGTTGTGAAAGCGCGTCTGGCGAGCTTGCCCGACGCGATGAGTTGGCCGTCGAGGTGCAAACGCTGGCCCCCTGGTCCGACGGTGGTCACGACGTAATGCCACCGACCGTCGTTAACCTTGGATTTTGAGACCAGCGGCTCGTCGCCTCGGAGAGCGAAGCGCAAAAGGCCCGCTTCCAGATCGATGACGTGATCGCTCCAGCGGTTGTTGTAACTGGAATATCGAGTGGCGGCGCAGAGGCGCGTGTGAGTCGAGGTGGTATTGAACCAGAAGGCAAGCGTATAGTTCTCGTCGGGCAATTGAAGTTCTTCATCAATCGGAAATAAGGCCGGGGCAAATTCCCCTCGGCCGGTCAACTCGATCCCGCGTCCCGACTGGCCGGGTACGAGACGCCCGGCGCCGGTAAGGCGGCCAAAAACATCGCCGCCCGCCTTGCTCCAGACAAGCACGCCCTCCTGATCCTCGAAGTCGAATCGGGCGATGACTTGGGGGCGCTGCTCCGTGGCGAACGACAGTTTTCGCCGCGATCCCGGGACGGTGTATAAGAATTCGGGAAGCACTGCGCGACGATCAAGGCTTGGCGTGTCATGGTTTAGCGCGATGGCGGCCGCGCCTTTCCGAAAGCCGCACTCCAGTCGCAAGTCGATTCGTTCGCCTGCCCGAAGGTTGACTCTTACCGTGCCCACGCTGCTGCGGCGCTGCTCTTTCGGGTCGGTGTCTCTCGGCTCAGGCGCGGGCTTCGAATCGAAGAGCAATTCGCCGCCCAACCAGAGCCGCGACCAGATGGGTTCGCCTCGATCACGCCAAGGGAAGCTGCCGCGCAATTCGAAACGGACAGTCTCGGTGGTCGCAGCTTCGTAGGCGCCGCTCCAGCGAACGCTGAATTCGTCGCTGGTAATGGCGGCGTCTGGAGCGTGCCGGCCCCAATTGAAGAAAATGAGCGGATCGATGCGAGTGATCGCTGGCTCGCCCGAGCAATCGGGGCTATTGAAGTATTCCGCTTTCAATCCCGTGCCGATCCGTTTGGCGACGCCGGTATTCGCAACCGGGAGCGAAATCGTTCCGCTGTCACGTTGCCAGTCCTTCCAGCCGGTGATGCGATATACAGGCGAGCCGCCGCCCGAGTTGAGGGCGTAGTAGAAGGTCTCGCCAGTCTGGGCGTCCTCAACCAGATGGCCCGTTGGATATTCGTTGGCGTTGAACATGCCGTAGGCCTCTTTAGGCAGAGTATCCACAGGCACGCGCAGCAGTTCATCCACGTACAGCCCATCGTCGGTCCAGACGGTCGGACGAGCGGTTTCTTCATCCGAGGCATCTGCCCAGACGACGCAGCCATGGGCCAGGCCGACGAGACCCCGTGGCATCGCGGTCGAGCCGGTTTCGTGATCGTTGTCCGGACTGTGGCGGCCGACGCTCCAGAGTTGCCGGCCGTCGGCGCTCCATTTCACCAGCCGATCGATTGCCGAACAGGAATTGTAGTACCAAGCGCCGTGGGTCTCGGACCCTTCGTGCGGATTCTTGGCTGCATCGGAAAAACAGCCGAAGACGCTGCCATCGGCGGCAACGCGATAATCGCCGGCGAAGTATCGCTGGCCATTTTCTTCCCAGGCAGGCAGCTCCGCGGCCTTGCGAACGTCGTACACCGGCGTCCCCCCCGGGGTCAGGCGGACCGGCGTCAGCAGCGGGCCGGGGTTGTAGTCGGTGGGGGTTGGCGTGGTGCGCAGCGATAGGTCGCTTGGATCGATCCAGCCGCCGAGCTTGGCGCGGTCGAGCCACTGCACTTCGTCATCGGAAGCGAGCCCATCGTCGTTCAGATCGGACCAGAGGTAGGCCTTCGACTTGTTCTCGCGGCTCTCGCTGGCCAGGCAGGGACGGAGCCGCCTGGCTTCGGCATCGTACAGGCACAAGGAGAAACCGGCGGGCTGTAGTCCGCCGCCTTGGATGTAGATCCGACCGCTGTGCTTGAACAACCGCGGCACGGGAGGCACGATGGCGAACGGATTCGCCGTAAAGAGGTCCTGGTACACTTCGACCACTCGCGAGGACTTCGCGGCGTGGTCCACCTCCCAGCGCAGGAGTCCCGGCCGCGGCGCATTAGCGAACGTCCAGACGAAACGGGGATTGCCAGGCTCGGGGCAAGCGATTACGCCGTAATGTTGAGCGCCGATCCACTCTCGCAGCGGCTTTCCGTCCGCGTCGAATCGGGCCGAACGACGAGGCGGAGTATGATCGCCCTCGGTGATGACAAAGCCACCCGTGGGATCGGCTTCGATGTCGGTCAGGCCGCGGAAGTCCGTCGCGACATAGGCGCCATCGAGACGTCCCTCAGGCTTGCCGAAGGTCTTAAGCAAATCACCTGCCGCGGAGAAACGCTTGACTTGATGATGCCCCACCGGGTCCTTGGCCCGATCACTGTTTTCTGCGAGGAAGATGTCGCCGGTTCGAGCACTCACCGCCACGCGCCAAGGGCTTTGCAGACTCTTCGCATGAATGACTACGCGTGGGGATTTGTTCTCGCGCGATAAAGCCACGACGGCCCCTTCCGCGATTGCCAGCACGACCCCATCTTGCCGGACGGCGATGCCGGCGAGACGGGACAACCCGTCGGCGACATCGACCTGATGTCCGTCCTGAGCATCGAACCAAACGACGGCGTTATGCTGGGGAAACGCAGCAACCAGCAGCCCGTGGCGGGGGTCGCCGGCCAAGTCATGGGGGCTCTGATCCGCGTTGAGCTTTCGTTTTTCGTCATCCTTGGCGGCGGTCGGCGGCTCGAAGCGATTCCAGCGGAGGTTCCACGGCTTGGGTTCGAAATCGCTGGTGGTGAATACTCGCCCCGTATTGGCGTTGTAGCCGTAGAGGTGCCCATTGGGCATCAACTCAAACAGTTTTTCGCCAACCAGCGTCACCGCGACCGATTTCTGGACATGCGGGTCGGCGAACCACCGATCGTTGACCCATAGATGCCGGCCCTCAAGGTCTGTTTTTACACCCCAATGCGCGCCTTCGTTCTCCGCGCCGAGCCGATACAACCCGGTGGCATCCACTGCGACCGCGTTGGGCGCGGCATGATTTCCTGTCGCACGTTCCCAGGGCGGATTTACATTCTGACCAATCTGGGTGATGAATTCGGCCCGTAGTCCCGGCGTGGACAGCAGCTTCCACGAGTATTCCCCCGCAGGCAAGGTCCGTCCATAACGGTCCAGCCCATCCCAAGTCAGGGTGCGCTGTCCGCTGGGGAGCGGCTTGCCCGTGAGCAACGTTCGAACCATCTCTCCCTGTGCATTGTAGATTGCGGCGGAAACGCGTCCGGCGTGGGGGATTTCGATCGGAATCTCGA
Source organism: Pirellulales bacterium (assembly GCA_022842745.1). Lineage (GTDB taxonomy): Bacteria > Planctomycetota > Planctomycetia > Pirellulales > JALHPA01 > JALHPA01. The sequence continues at coordinate 3,751 of JALHPA010000117.1, read as the reverse complement.
CGTCCGCGGATGCCTGCGCGACTCCCAGCAGACACCAAAACATCACCACGGTTCTTCCTGTTACCCGTCTGAGACTCTGAACTTTAAGCATGATCTCCATTCCTCTGGGGCAAGGGTCGAAAGCCGACTGCCGTGCAAGCGAATTGTTGCGATCTGTAGTTTGCTTGGACCTCAAGGACGCAGGTATCCGTTCCGACGAAACCAAAAGTGCCGAAGGCTCACCTTATAAGTTCGCAGAAGTACGAATGGTTTTCCATCCGGCCTGGTCTGAATCGCAGAATGGAGGGTCGATGCCCGAAAGCTGTGGAAGAGTCGAAGTGGATTCGCTTCCCGGCGTAACTCAGGTCGCTTGAGGAGCGGACTTCGTCCAGAGAGAGACGGCGACGAGGACTAGAAATCCCAGAGGGATGGTGACGATGCCGGGTTGGCTGAAGGGGACGGGTGAGGAGGCGGGGTCGAGGCCGTAGACTTCGGCGAAGGTGTCGGCCGAGAGGAGGATCCAGGAGAGGGAGGAGACCATGCCGACGACGATGGCGGCGGTGATCCCTTGGCGGGTGGTGCCGGGCCAGAAGAGGAGCATGACCAGGGCGGGCAAATTGGCGGAGGCGGCGACGCTGAAGGCCCAGCCGACGAGGTAGTTGACGTTCATCCGCTGGAAGGCGATTCCCAGGCCCATCGCGATCACGCCGACGACGATCGAGGCGATTTTGGCGCTGCGAATCTTTTCGTGGTCCGACATGCGCTTGCCCAGCAGGCTGCCGAGCAGATCGTGGACGACCGCCCCCGCCGAGGCGACGATCAGGCCGCTGACGGTGCCGAGAACGGTGGTAAAGGCGATGGCGGAGATGATTGCGAACAACAGCTCGCCATCGCCAAAGCTTTTCGCCAAGAGGGGGGCGGCCATATTGCTATTGGTGACGTCGAGCGCGCCGCTGGTCATGGCGCCCAGGCCCAGATAGAGCGTCAGGAAGTAGAATCCGCCGATGCTGGCGATGCCGACGACGGTGCTCTTGCGGGCGGCGGATTGGTCCTTGACGGTGTAGTAGCGAATCAGGATGTGCGGCAGCGAGGCGGTGCCGCAGAACAGGGCCAGCATCAGGGAGACGAAATTCAGCTTGTCGGAGAGGCGATCGCCGCGGATGCCGCGGAAGGCGGGCAAGTTACCGGGGCGGAGGATGTCGGTCCCAGGGGTGGGGCGGGGCGTGTAGGTGGTGGTGCTTTGGCCGTCGTCCGACTTGACGGTTTTGGCGGTCCAGAGGACGACTTCGCTCTCGCGGATGGCGGCGAGGAATTCAAGCGGGCCGAGGGGACCGGTCGACTGGACGCCGCCGGGCAGGCGGTGGACGGTCCCCACGGGGCGGAGGTCCGCCTGGCCGGGACCAAGGCCCTGGGGGAGGCCGTTGGCGATTCGCTGGCCGTTGGGGAGGAGAGTGAGGGTTTGGGGAGTGGTGGAAGCGGTGGAATCGTCGACGTGCAGGCCGCGGCGGAGGATGAGGACGGTCATCAGGAAGGTGAACAGGATCAAGAGCGAGCCCTTGAAGAACTGGACGTAGGTGGTGGAGACCATGCCTGCCGTCACGACAATGACGATTACGGTCGCGCCAACGAGCAGGACGCCGACGGCATGGGGAAAGCCGAGCAGGGGCTTGATGAGGGCGCCTGCGCCGACCATTTGCGGAATGAGGTAGAAGACGCTGACGACGAGGGTGCTGATGGCGGCGGAGAGCTTGATACCGCGGGAGTGGAAGCGGCTGTCGAGGGCGTCGGCAAAGGTGTAGCGGCCCATGCGTTTGAGCGGCTCGGCGACGACGAATAGAGCCACGATCCAACCGGCCAGATAGCCGATCGAATACAGGAAGCCGTCGTAGCCATAAAAGGCGATCATGCCGCAGATGCCGAGGAACGAGGCCGCCGAGAGGTAGTCCCCCGCGAAGGCGACGCCGTTGACGAACCAGTGGATGTTGCCCCCGGCGGCGAAATAGCCCTGCGCCGAGCGGCTACGGCGGGCAAAGTAGAAGCTCATGCCCAAGGTCAGCGCGACAAACAGCCCAAACACCGCTACGGAGAGAACGGAGGGCTGATGGATCACCGGCGATCCTCCGGGAGGCCGCGCCGGTCGGGCGCCCCGGGACCGCCGACCGCTGGAGCGCGGGCGGGAACGCGGCAGAGCCAGCCGTAGACCAACGCCAGGCCAACCGCCGCCACGATCAACCCCAGACCGTACAGAATGGCGAGATTGATGCCGGCGAAGATGACCTGGTCCATGGCCTGCGGGGCGAAGGCATTGATGCCGACGAAAGCGGCGTAGAGGGAGAGATAGAGCATGAACAGGATCGCGCCGGTCCGGGCATTGCGCGCGGCGGTCACGGGGTCATCGAATTGTTGCCTGGTCGCCGGTCCATGATCCATGGCGAAGCTCTCCATATTGTGAACGCCTGTTGGCGTGTGCCTGCGCGGGGAAACGCTGAGAGATACCAGGAAGTGGCGCGATAAGCAACTCAGTCTGCGCGCGGGGCTGGTGGCGGGAGGATCGCGTGGCGGCGCGGAGGGAGCGCGTCAGCGGGGGTTGTCGGCTTGGGCGGCTTGCTTGAGGAAGTCGCGATACTCGCGGTCGAGACTTGAGAAGTCGCAGCCGCATTGTTTGGCGAGTTCGTTCGGGAGGGCTTCGTTGGCGTAGAGCTTTCGCAGGAAGGCGATTGTGGCCGGGCGGCGTTTTTCCAGCAGAAACCAGGCCTGGCCGGAGATTTGGCTGTAGATTTGCGGCAGGCGCGGGTCGCGCTGTAGGGACGTCATGCCGAGGGGGGCGAGGTCGGCGAGGGGGACGTAGAAATCGTCCTTGAGCAAGCGCTGGATGGCCGCGGGCGCGCGGCCGGCCTCGGCGCCGCCGAGGGTGAAAGCGTCGTCCGTCTCGACCAGCGACTCCATGTAGCAGGCGATTGCTTCGACGGCCCAAAAGTTGGAGCGGGACCCTACGTCCTTGGGTGCTGGGCGGAATTCCTGGAAGAGCTGGTGCGTCGCTTCGTGCCAGAGGGTGCCTGGGTGCTGGTCTTCGCCCGCGAAGAAGTAGGCGGTTCTGGGGCGGGCGAAATAGATGCCGAGGGTCTGGTCGATTTGCGGCTGGGCTGGGCGGAGGGCGTCGGCGTATTGTTGTTTGTTGCGATAGTAGACGACCTGGTGCTGACGCGTGTCGGTCACGGCGGTCGCTGGCGAGCCGGTGGAGCCGGCGGCTGGCTCGGCGAACCAGCGGGCCATGACCTGGGGGGGAGTGTAAAAATCGACGAAGGCATGCTGCCAGACTTCGTGGAGCGTCTCCAACTGGCGGGCAAGCCGGACCCCTTCCGCGAGGCTGTGGTTGGTCGTTACGCGGTAGTGTTCGCTGTCGATGCGCCAGCCGTCGTCGACCGTGGGATTGCGGCGATCGTCGGCGGCGGCGGAGATCCATTTTCCTTGATGCAGGCGTTGGCCCTGCTCGTAGCGGGCCAGGTGGGCCGCCGGAAGCCAGCCGAACTTCTCGCTGTTGACCTGGCCAGCACGGAGGCGGCGAGCGGCCGCAGGCGTGACCCAGGACTCGCCGTGCTTGACGTAGCCCAGAACGCGCCGCGCGGCGGGATGGTCGGGATTTTCGCGGCAGGCGGAACAGGCGAGATCGAACGCGAGGGCATAATCCTTGCGTTCGCCAGCGCGGCGGGCGTCTTCGAGGAGGAGGTCGCAGCGGCGGGAACGGAGGTCAACAAACCGCTTCCAGAGCGCA
>JALHPA010000116.1 GCA_022842745.1 Pirellulales bacterium | reverse complement strand
CGTTGATGTAGACTTCTGCGTCTTCGTCGTGGTGCAGAAGCAACCGGGGGTCCGACAGGCTATCCGCCGGAAGTTCAAAGGTCCTTCGCACCCACAGATCCTTGCTCTTCCATTCCGTCCCGACCTGAGAATTCGGGGTCTCTCGCGTGCCAAAGCCTCCTGCTCCGCGCTGCCATTGCAAGTCGTCAAAGTCCTTGGCAAACCAATTCTTCGCGGGCGCCTCGATCGTATACCGCCATTCCGCCGGCTTCTCTCGCGACAGCGGAAGAACGGTTTTCCGCACGGGGGGCGGCCCGTACAGTTGACGATTCGCCGCGGCGATGGCCTGTTCATCCATCTTCAGTACCGCTCGATCATAAGTCATCAGCCCGTTGACTTCGATCTCCACATCGGTGGTTTGGGTGTAGACCGCGGCCGATAGTCCAGGGCTGCCAATCAGGGGATGCAACTGGTCGAGCAGGTTCACGTATTCCTTGGTCAGGGTTGCCGAGTCGCTATAGCGCACATAACCCCAGTTTCCCTTCTCCTGCCAGGTATGCCCTTCCACAGGCAGCCCCAGACCGCCAAATTCACCCAGGACGGCCGCCCGGCGATCGGTCGGCCGCGGCGAATCCGGACCCGGATAAACGTGAATGTCGTGAACGTCCCCCACCTCGCGGTCGGTCCAGCCGCTGGCGCTGTTGACCAGTCGAGTGGGATCCTGGCTGCGGGTAAAGTCCACAATCCGCGCGGTATCGAACTGCCCCCAGCCCTCATTGAAAGGAACCCACATCACGATGCACGGCGAGTTATAGTTGGCCGCGAGGATGGCTTTCCATTCCTGCTCGAAATTGCGGACGGACTCGGCCGATCGCTGCGCGTCGGCGTCGTTAGGCCCGATATACTTGTCTCCGCTCGGCATATCCTGCCAGACCATGAGTCCCAGCTTGTCGCAATGGTAATACCACCGGGCCGGTTCGACCTTCACGTGCTTGCGGACCATGTTAAAACCGAGTCGCTTGGTAACCTCCAGGTCGTACCGCAACGCCTCGTCGGTCGGCGCGGTGTACAGGCCATCGGGCCAAAAACCTTGGTCGAGCGGACCGTATTGGAACACGAATTTGCCGTTGAGCAGGAGGCGATTGATTCCCTTTTCGTCCTTGCCCAAACCAATCTTTCGCATCGCGAAGTAGCTTTGCACTTCGTCGATTATTTTCCCATCTTTCTCCAATTGCACGGTCAGGTCATACAAATAAGGAGAGTCCGGCGACCACAATTTGGGTCGGGGCACGCTCAGCGCGAGCGTCTGTCCCAAAGTTGCAAAGGTCTTGGACTCTCCCCCAGGCAAGTCGGCTTTGGCACGTACGGTAACGCCGCCCGGCGCCCCGCGCGTCAAAACTTCAAACCGTAGCTGCTCGGCATCGATATCGGGAACCAGACGCAGACCCGAAATGGACGTAGGCGGCGCCGGCTCCAGCCACACCGTCTGCCAGATTCCCGTGGTCGGCGTGTACCAAATGCTCTCGGGTTTGCGGACCTGTTTGCCCCGAGGCTGAAAACTTGCGTCGCTCGGGTCCCACACTTTCACAACGATCGCCTGGTCCTTTCCATCTTTCAGAGCGTCCGTGACGTCGAACGAGAAGGGGTCGTACCCGCCACGGTGGATGCCCAAGGCCTTGCCATTCACCCACACCGTCGTTTCCCAATCGCTCCCCCCAAAATGGATTAGCACCCGCTTTCCTTCGCTTCGCCATGCTGCCGGTACGGCAAACTTTCGACGATACCATAGTTCTTTTTCGGGCCCGACAGTACGCATGACTCCCGACAGCGCGGACTCGACCGGAAACGGGACCAAAATGCTCCCTTCCCATGATTCGGGGATCGCATCCTCGGTCTGGCGCGGACGAATCGCGTATTCCCACAGGCCGTTGAGGTTTTGCCATTCCTTACGCACCATTTGTGGGCGAGGGTATAACGAATGCACGTTGTCCGGCGAAACCTCCTTGGCCCACCGCGTCATTAGCGGGGCCTTTTTCGCCGTCCACTCGGCGCCAGACAGGTTCGTCCCCACCGCGAACAACGCCAGGACGGCGGCAAGCTGCAAAATCAAAGGTCGATACATGGGCACTCCCGACTGGCAGCCGATTCAGAATTCGCTTCGTTCGCCTTAAAAGACAGAGCGCCGGCGGAACCAAACCATCCACCGTCACCAAATCGATGGCGCGATTGACGCATTCTGGATACGCTTTGCATCGATTGCAAGCGGCGTCGGTAACTCGCCAGGATAACGGTTAGTCCCAATCATCCGATCAAGCCAGGGAAGATGAGCCGGTTTTGATGCTTTGGGCCCGGAAGCCGGATCTGCGGGATATACAGTGGCCAGGCAACTGGCACAAAGTTTGCATCGGCCTACAATTCATTCAAGATTTGGCTCGTCGAATAAAATCGCTTGCAGCCTTGCCGTCGTGTCTTGCCTCCCCTTCGGGAAGCATCCAGTCCTTGTGAGGTGTTCCTGTGAACCGCGCACTCTCCGTGTTGACCCTGGTTTCGACCGCGTTTTGCCTGCTGACCCCCACAGTATCGGCAGCACCCCCCTACGCGTACCGCAACTACTATCGCGGCAGGGCCGTCGGACCCTACGTCGGAGCCCAATCCTACTACCAACCGCAATATGGACCGTCATTTGGCGGTTACTATGGGCGATACCCCGCGGTAGCCGGTCGATCCAGTACCTCGGCAACGACCTATACCCCGTACGGGCCGGTCCAGTCGCATGCCACTTACGATCCACGCACCGGGCGCTCGACTGCCCGCACGTATTCTCGCAACCCCTACACCGGCGCAATCGACACCTCCGAAACCACTTACGACGCCCGCACCGGCAGGCAAACGGCCAAAACGAAATCGGTCAATCCGTGGACGGGGGGAACGGCCCGCAGCCGTGTCAATTACAACCCCTACACCGGCGAATACTTCGAACGAACCGGCGGGCAGAACCCCTGGAACGGCGCCTATTACGGAAATGGCGGCTACTCGCCCTACTCCGGCGGCTGGCAGTATTAGGACGGTTGCCTGTTCGAGGTCGGACCCGACCCGAGGGGAACAGTCCAATCGCCTATTCCCGCCAGAACATGGACTCCTCTGGCCCGCGGTAGCGAACCTCCATGTCGGGAGTGTTGACTGGAACTTGACCTTGAGCCAGCGAGTCGACTGCGGCCAGGGTCATGCCGGAAGTGAGCAAGGTTCGCTCGACAGGATACGGCGCCTTTCGATCGATCACCGTCTGTTCGATATGTCGGACCAGCGGGTGGAAAAAATCGGCCGTGGTCGCGGCGTGGCCCGGCATGGGAAGGAACATCTGGCAGGAGACGATCTCTCCGTTGTCTTTGCGCAGCCCAGCGTAGTTGAAGTCCTGGATGGAGGCCAAGAACAGCGTGGTCCGGAATCCATCCCGGTGCTCGATGAAGTAGGCCAACATCTCGGGAAACACCTTCTTGGCCCACTCCAAGGATATCGGGTCGGTGTAGTAACCGTCCCGCACGGGCAAGGTATGGCTGCGGCAAAGCGCGGCCACGAGCAGCCGCCGCGTCGATTCCCGGTCGTTGCGGGCCAGTTGTTCCCACATGGCCGCTCCTCGAACGGCATGCACGCTTGAAATGCCAACCTCTCCTCCCGCGCGCCGTTCCGACATGCACTGGGCAGTCTCCAACCCATGGAAGTCGTAGCTATCAACTCCGCCATAGCCAACGCAAACACTCTCGGACAGGGGCGCTCCAAACGGCAGGTCGATCGAGGGCAGCCGCCACGTCACTGGCAACGACGATCCGGCTAAGAACGGGAAGCCGAGACGTTTTGAATCGTCCACCATCTCCTTGGCCTGCACCCAGGTGGTCGAAAGATGCTTATCATTGAATACCGGGACCGACTGGCCGCTGGACTCAAATACCTTTACCACTTCCTTGAACCACTCGTACCGCGGATACAGGCGCTGACCCTTGGCGTTGGTCGGATAGTCGCCGTGCTCAGCGATGATGACCACCCCGTCCACGGCCAGTTTCTCTCCCCCCAAGGTGAGCGCCTCGGCAATGGAGGGGTACAGCTTCAGCTTGTGGCGCTTAACGCGCTCGCGCCCCAGATCTCCGGCGGGAAACTGATCGATGAACACGCTCGCAACGTCCAACCGCGGCGACTGCCATTTTCCCTTCCAGCCATATCCCATGGTCATGCGATCGAGAAAATGCTGGGCGTGCGAATGCTGACGCACCTCGGTGCCGAGGAAAGCCACCTTCTTGCGGCCCGACACCGAACCCAGCGCGCGAGATGCTGCCAGGGCCGCTCCGGCCGCCACGATAAATTGTCGTCGATCGAGCATCGTCAGTGCCTTTCAGGATCTTTACGAGGCCAAAATAGAGCGAGGACGGCAAACGCTACGATCGGCAAACAGCAAACGATCGCCAATCCGTCGTCATAAGATTTTGTTTCGTCGACGTGTCTGCCAAACAAAATCTGTGCGACCGGGGTGAAACCCCACGCGGCCACCCCGGCAATGCCGGTTACTTTGCCTTGGTGCTCGTGGGAGATGTCTTGGGAAAACGCATGATAGATCGGAAACACTCCCAGCGCTCCGGCCCCCATCACGAGCAAGACTCCCAGCAGCAGCCATCCCGATTCCAGCCAGGGCGTCAAAGCGCCGGTCAACGCCAGGCACGCGCACCCAAAAAACGTCGCCAATCGGGCGTTGGTAATCCGCCAGCCCTGGCGAACCAGCAATAGCGCAACCGCCCCGGCCCCCAAGCAACCGACATCGGTAGCTGCAAACCAAACAGAGTTGAATATCAGCGTCTGGGACTCCGTATAGAGGCGTCCGGTCTGTAAAAACGTCGGCAGCCACGCCCGCAGCATTTGAAAAGTGGTATTGATCAGGCTGACGGTAATCAGAATCACCCATAACCGCGGATCGCGGACAAGACGCATCCACGCGAACGGTGTCCTCGCCAGAGAGTTTGTGGGCGGGTCCGCCGGCGCGGCGGCCACCCAAGCCACGGCCCAAGCAAGCCCCACGGCCCCCAAAATCTGAAAAGCGATTCGCCACGCGCCCCGTTCGTCCGTCATCAGCGCTGCCATGATGAGCGGTGTCAAAATCGCGCCAAACGACGTTCCACTCTGCAGCACGCTATTGCCCATCGCACGGCTGCCCGGCGCAAGCAGAGAACGCACGGTCTTGATGCCGCAGGGCCAGTGCCCCGCTTCAAAGAAACCCAAGAGAGTGCGGCACACGAGCAACTCTTGGTAGTCCTGCGCATACCCGGTCGCAATCCCCATCCCGGACCACAGCAACACCACCGCGCCGTACAGATAACGCAAGGGCAGCCAATCGGCCAGCCAGCCAAACACCAAGGAACCGATGGTAAACGCCCCGCCAAAGCCGGCTTCCAACGTGCCGTACTGTTCGTAGTTCATCCCAAACTCCGAACGTATGCGCTCCGCCGCGTTGGCCAGCGTCAGCCGGTCCATGTAATTCAGGGCCGACGCAAGGAAAAGCAGGACGCAAACCGCCACCACCCGCGATTGAGGCGCTGAAGATTCCGATAGGATAGGATTGCGATTCATTCGCCGTTAGCTCGCTTACCCTGCGAACGCGGAATCTCGTCCAAAAGTATCCAGCAAGCGGTCGAGCTAGCGGGCTTGAGCCGCCTTCCGGCGGGCGGTTGCTTTGGGCTTCTTACCGTTGCCCCGAACCGGCGCTTTCCGCGCTGGCTTGTCTTGCGATTGCATCACCCGCAGGATCCCCTGGCAAAACGCCGGCAGGTCGTCCGGTTTGCGGCTCGAAACAAAATGACGATCGACGACGACGGGAGCATCCTCCCAAATGGCGCCGGCATTGGTCAAATCGTCCTTGATCCCCAAAGATCCCGTCACACGCACCCCCCGATAGACGCCGGCCGAGATCGGTATCCATCCGCCGTGGCAAATCGCCGCAATGAGCATCTCGCTTTGATCGAATTCCCGCACTAAGCGCAGCACCTGAGGATCGCGCCGCAGTTTATCGGGCATAAACCCGCCGGGAATGACCAATCCATGAAAGTCAGCCGCTTCCATGTCCGCGATGGCCGCGTCACTCATGCAGGGATATCCATGTTTCGCCTTGTACTTCTGGCCAGATCGCGGACCAGCGACGGTTACGTGCGCTCCGGCTTCGAGCAGTCGCAATCGGGGATACCACAGTTCCAAATCTTCGTAATCGTCGTCGACGAACATCAGAAAACGGAAATCCGCGAGCGGCTGGGAATCCATGGCTATTTCTCCGTGAACAGGGAGCACCTACCCGTTGTTTGTAGCAATTCGCTTGCCCGCCGCAAGCGATTGCTCCGCGTGGTCAGAAATAACCCCGGACGATAGACTGAGAGCGTTTCTTACAAAACCACCGACCCTCGACCTGTCGCGAATCGCGCAATTCTATGACCGATCTTCCCATTCCACCCCATAAAATCGCCCCCCGCTGGCAACCGCTCCCGGCGATCGAGCGTCGGGTTTTGGGAGTCCTCATTGAAAAGGGAAAGACCACGCCCGACCAGTATCCCTTGTCGCTCAATGGGTTAGTCGCCGGATGCAATCAAAAGAGCAATCGCCATCCCCAAACCGAGTACGAACCGGAGCAGGTTCAGGTCGCGGTGGATCGGCTGCGGATGATGGGGGCCGCGGCCGAAGTGCAAGGCAGCAGCCGCGTTCCCCGCTATCGCCATCTCGCCTACGAGTGGTTGGGCGTGGACAAGCTCGAAATCTCCGTCATGGCCGAGTTGCTCCTCCGCGGTCCGCAGACCGAAGGGGACCTGCGCGGGCGTGCCGCCCGCATGGATCCCATCGCCGACGTAGCCGCGTTACGTCCCATTCTGGAATCCCTAAAGGCCAAACGCTTGCTGATCTCCCTTACCTCGTCAGGGCGGGGACATGTGGTCACCCACGCCCTGTTCGAGCCGCGCGAATTGGAAAAACAGCGGCAAGAATTTTCCGGCCCGTCCGAGCAAGCAGCCTCTCCCGCGAGCGAACCGGTTGCCTTCCACTCCGCCCAGCCCCGGCCGATCCCAGCCCCGCTAATGCAGTCGCCGTCCCGCGCGCCGGACGCCGCGCCCGGCGCCACTTCCGCTTACAGCGCGGAGCATTTCAGTCAAGAACTGGCGCCGCTGCAACAAGCACTGGAGTCTTTCCGCGACGAACTCGCCCAGCTAAGAAGCGATCTGGCGGATTTGGTCGCCGCTCACGAGCGGACCCGCGACGAGCTCGGCAGGATCAAAGATGCTCTCGGCGGCTGAACTCTGTTGCAGGCTTGTCTATG
>JALHPA010000115.1 GCA_022842745.1 Pirellulales bacterium | reverse complement strand
CAAGAGCCATTCAACAGTGAAAAAGCCCTCGCCAGAGTGATTCTGGCGAGGGCCAAGTGTCAACCGAAGGAATGCTGCGAGCGCTCTAGTCTTTGAAGTCGAGCATCCACCAGCCGTTGTCCCACTCCAGCGAGACCTTGCGCCATCCCAGCGGCACCTGCGGATAGGGATAGAACGGTCCAATGAAGGGCCAGGCGGTCGGTGAATACTGCTTGGGATAAGTCAAAGCCGCGTAGTTGGGGTACGCTGCATAGCTCGGCCAGGCATAGTTCGGCATGTGCGGATGGTCGAACCGGGCGGGCGCGACACCTCCTCCCATTGGGCTGGGCGCATACGCTGGAATCGGGGCTCCATTCGGTGCGGCCGGCATCAACTCCGGCTGGCGGTTCGCCCGGGCCATTTGGGCGTAAGGCAACGGCTGGCCTTTCATCCCTGAGGCTTTGCGTACATTGCCGGATTTTGTCGGGGCTGGTTGAGCGAGCGGGCGGGGATTCCTGGCGGCAGCAACCCTTTTGGGCACTGGCTCCCCTTTGAGAACTGGGGCCGGCGTGCTGGAATAGGTATCCACGCTTGGCGAGGGCATTTGGTCGAGTGCGGTATCTGGCAATTCGGCCCCAGCCTGGCGGATGGGTGAAACAATCGGCTTGCGATTCGCAAGCTTGCCGCCCAAACTCTTGGGCTGGCGAAGCGAGCCGCCATTCGCCGCCAAGGCGTCGCTGGACTTCACACTGAGATTGCTGACCACCCGCTCGATTCCAGGCGTAACCTCGGCGATCGACAGTGCGTCGTCGAGTTGTTTCGCGCTGCGGACTGTCCCATCCAGGAGGACCACGCCCTCCTGAACCTTGACGCTGATGCTGTACCCCTTCAGCTTGCCGCTATTTTTCAAATTGTCGGCGATTTGCTGGGCGACTTCTTGATCGCCGGCGATTGCCCACGCTGGGGCCATCGTGGCCAGCCCGGCGATCGCCCATCCTAGGAACAAACGTCGCATGCTTCCCTCCTGTAAGATCACTCGCGGACGGTTCGCTGCTGCGGTGTCGCACGGGCCGGGCGCCACATTTGGCTTCCTTCCTGCGGGAGCGGCCGAACTGCTGTTGGCGCAACGAACTTAAACGGTTGACACGGTTTACGAGTCGCTCCGCAACCTGTTGGGTCTGCGGCTTGCCGCGCAACAACTGCGGCCGAGCGATCTCGCTGAATATAGGTGTCGGTTAGCGGTTGTGTCGGAGGGGAGTTTTTTTTCGATTTTGCCGCAACGGCCGAAGGTAGCGATCGATCCGATTGTCCGTTGTGGTCCTAAGATCAGGCGCCAAGAAGCGTTGCGCCACAACCGTCAGCCACCGCTTCAGGGGAGTGCCAGCGGTCGGGAAACCGGGAGGGCGGACTCTGCGTAGACCAGCGTCACCAGCGAACGGCGTCAAAGTTTTGCTGGTTTAAGTCGTTTACCAGGCCGGAGCGGTCCGTTTTTGCCAAGTACACGTAGCTTGGCAGGAGGAATGGGGCCTTTTCTCGACTGTCGGGGGTGCCTACAGTTAAGTCACGGTACCTCCGTTCTGAACAAAAGGGCTTTTGGGTCAAGAGTTTATGGCGAATCGCGAGTCTTTGGGTGGCGTTATCCACACCTATCAGCGATACGATCCGACCAAATTTCCCAGCCCAACCGCCCCTCCGCCGGATCTGATGTCGGGGGCGTTTGAGCATTTGCTGATGTATGGCGATATGCGGGAATTGACAGAGGAGGAATTGGCCCGGGCAGTGCGCCTGGACCCTAGTCAGATAGCGGGGCTGGGACCAAGTCTCGACGCGTTGCGCATGCTTTTGGAGGAGCGGAAACGGAAGATCTTGGAGACTTACGAGACGGATTCGGTGCGTAAGGCGGCGACGCGCGAGTATCGCAAAGTCGGCGAGACGATCAGCCCTCCAAAGTCCGCGCGGGATCGATTCCACAGAGCATTTCGCGAAGAACAGATCAGAGAACTGGAGCGGTTGTATTTTCAAATTGGGGACGATACGTCCCTTTTCGCGCGTCAACTTGTCCAGCTTGCGGACAAGCTTGGCGACAAGTACCAGGTCGATGAATTGGCCTCGAAGTATGCCTTTGTCGGCAGGGCGCCGTTGACCGTTCCGCGAGCGCTCGAGGTCAAGGAAGAGCTGGAAAAGATCGACGAGTTGCTGAAGCAACTGGAAGAAGCGGCGAAGAACGCCCAGATCGGCCTTATTGACATGGAGGCGCTGAGCGAATTCGCCGAGCCAGGCGACATGAAGCAACTGGAATTGTTGCGGCAGCAGATCGAAAACTATGCTCGGGAAATGGCCGAGCGGCAAGGGCTGGAGCGGGGCAAGGACGGGACTTTTCGCATCACTCCCAAAGCCTATCGGCTGTTCCAGGGAAAGCTCCTGGAACACATTTTCGCCAACCTGCAGGCTGCCCGCACCGGTCGTCATACCGGCCCGATTCTGGGCGAGGGGGCGGTGGAACTGCAACAGACCAAGGAATACGAGTTTGGCGATTCGATTGCCAATCTGGACATTGTCAGCTCGATGACCAATGCTTTGGTTCGCAGTCACGCGGCCGGGGAGCCGCTGCGGCTGTCGCATGAGGATCTCGTCATCCATCGCACGCGGAACTCGCCGCGCTGCGCCACAGCGGTCTTGATGGACATGAGCGGCTCGATGCGGTACGGGGGGCAGTATATCAACGTGAAACGCATGGGCATGGCACTGGACGGCTTGATTCGCGGGGAGTATCCGGGCGATTTTCTGCAATTCATTGAAATGTACTCGTTTGCACGGCCCGTTCCCCGCGGCGAGATTGGCTCGCTGATGCCGAAACCGGTGACGCTTTACGATCCGGTGGTTCGGCTGAAGGCCGACATGAGCGATCCCGAGATCAGCGAGATGCAGATTCCGCCCCATTTCACGAATATTCAGCATGCTTTGCAGATGGGGCGACAGTTTCTTTCCCGGCAGGACACGCCGAATCGCCAGATCATTCTCATCACCGACGGGCTTCCGACCGCGCACTTTGAACAGAGCGAGCTGTACCTTCTCTATCCTCCCCACCCTCGCACGGAGCAAGCGACGCTCCGCGAAGCGGGTCTTTGCAAGCAGCACGGGATCACGATCAACATCTTCCTTTTGCCTAGTTGGTCCCAGTCGTCGGAGGACATTCAGTTCGCCTATCGAATGGCGGAGTCGACCCAAGGAAGAGTGTTCTTCACTGCTGGCAAGGATCTCGATCGCTACGTGGTTTGGGATTATCTGAACCGCCGCCGGACGATTGTGGCGTAAACCCGTTGGCAATCCCTGGCGGGGCAATGGATCGCCTGGATCGCGGCACGGAAATTCTCCAGCTTCTCTCGTCGCTGGAGAGGGCAGATGGTACCGTTCCGGGCTTCTGGACGGCCCTCTCCGAGATATCACGCGTGCTCAACGGTGGAATCGACTTCAATTCCCGCCGGTGGGTTCGTCGACTCTTGCCTTCAATTTGTATCGCTATGAGCTCTCATCCCCCTTTGGCGTTGGTTACGGGCGCCAGCAGCGGCCTGGGCGTGGAGTTTGCCCATCTGCTAGCAGGACGCGGATACGATCTTGTGCTTACCGCACGCCGCCACGATCGGCTGGAGGCGCTCGCTGGGGAGCTGAGACGGCTCGGAACGTGGGTGAAGATCGTTCCACTCGATCTTGCGCAAGCGGAGGGCCCATCCCGCCTGGCTGCCGAAGTTGATCTTTTGGGACGTCATCTCGACCTGCTGGTGAACAACGCCGGGTTCGGCTGCTACGGTCCGTTCGTCGACCAATCGGACGGCGACTTTGAAGGAATGATCCAGCTAAATTTGATGTCGTTGACAAAGTTGACCCGCCATTATGCCGACAGAATGAAACAGCGACGCTCAGGCTCGATCCTACAGGTCGCGTCGTACGCGGGCTTGCAGCCGATTCCCCGTTATGCGGTGTATTCGGCGACCAAGGCCTACGTGATTGCACTGACGCAAGCGATTCGATACGAACTGCGCAAGCACGGGGTACGCATCGCGGTCCTATGTCCCGGATTCATGGCCACCGAATTCCACGACGCGGCGCATCATCGCCGCACCAAGGCCATGCGCTGGCTCACGGTGGATGCTCGGTATGTCGCAAAAAAGGGACTTGATGGTCTGGCCGGGAACAAGCTATTGATTTCGCCAGGTATTTGGTATCGCACGAACAACTGGGCATTGCGACTTTTGCCGAGAACGGCGGCCGCGGCGATCGCGGCGGGGATCGTCAAAAGTAGTAAGGAAGCGGCATGAAGGATTTGACCGGAAAACGCGTCTTGTTGACCGGCGCGGGCTCCGGAATTGGCCGCTCCTTGGCACTGGAGTTCGCCAAGGCGAAGGCCAAGCTGTGCCTTTTGGACGTGGACCCGAGCACACTCAATGAGGTGGCGGATGAGGCTCGGTCGATGGGAGTGTCGGTCGTTCCCGAGCAAGTGGACCTCGCCAGGCTGGAGCAGATTCCCGCCTCGATCGAACGAGCGTTGAGCCATTTTGGCGGATTCGACGTGTTGGTCAACAATGCCGGCGTGGCCTACTATGGCCCGACGGAGAACATGACCGCGGCGCAATGGGATTGGCTGTTGAACATTAACCTGCTGGCGCCGATCAAAATTACCCGGCAGTTGTTGCCTTGCATGCTGGAGTTGCCGGAGGCGCATATTCTCAACGTGTGCAGCATCTCGGGCTTGGTGGCCGCGGGGCGATTCTGTGCGTACCATGTGAGCAAGTTTGGGCTGGTGGGATTTAGCGAGGCGCTGCGGGCGGAATACGTCCGGAGGGGAGTGGGTGTGACTGCGCTTTGTCCGGGTCCTGTCTCCACCAACTTGTACAACGCGGCCGTGAGCGGGCGGAGCGAACGGAAAGTTCCCAATCCGCCCCGCTGGCTGTGTGCCACACCGGACCAGGTGGCGAGGAAAGGCATTTCGGCAATCCGCCGCAACAAGGGAATGGTGCTGGTCACTCCGATGGCCCATCTGCTGTGGCGAGCCAAACGCCTGGCGCCGGGGCTGTTGGACGCGCTCAACCGCGTGACGCGAAAACGGCGGCGACCGCCTGCGCCGGTTCTTCGTACTGGCTGCGAAGTCGATCCCGCGCAGGCGCTGGCCGGTCCCCACCTTTCCCAGGCGCCCGTTGTTGGTGACCGGGTGAGTGGGGGTAGTAATGGGTTGCGAGGTTGACGTTGGTTAAGGGCACTGGCGCCAATCTTTGCGGGCGCAGTCGCAGGTCTTATCTGGCTTGAATTCAGGGCGAGGATCACTCGCGGGGGCCAAACGTCTGGCGCGGCTGAATTGTCGGGGGCTGGCGACGCTGTTATTCTAGCGGGGCTTTCTCGAATTTTACCGAGCGCGCGCGTCCCACTGGACGGGCGAACAAGCGCGATCGGTTGCACCGACGGCGCCTGTGGTTTGATATGTCGCATTATCCTGATCTTGATCGGTTTTGTGCGTTGGCTGAGGGGGTCCATTTGGTCCCGGTTTACCGGCGGCTGCTGGCCGATTCGCTGACTCCGGTATCTGCATTTCACTTGCTCGACAGCGGTTCGTCGGCGTGCCTGTTTGAGAGCGTGGTGGGGGGCGAAAAGGTAGGCCGGTATAGCTTTTTGACCGCGAATCCCTTCTTGGAGTTGGAGGCCCGGGGTCAGCACGTGACGGTCACCGACCGCCGCGGGGAACGACCGGTGATCGAGGAGTTTGAATCGAATGACCCGCTGGGGGAACTGAAGCGGAGGGTGGATTCTTTGCGGGCGGCGCGGATCGCGGAATTGCCGCCGTTCACTAGTGGGGCGATTGGTTATGCGGGGTACGACGTGGTTCGCTATTCGGAGCGTTTGCCGAACGCTCCGCCGGATGACCGGGGATTGCCGGATTTGTTTTTTGCGTTCTATGACCGGATGGTGGTGTTCGACAACATCACGAAGACGGTGGTGGTGGTGGCGATGGCCCGGCTGGACGAACAGGATAGCGCCGGTCGCCACAATCCACGGGAAGCGTACGACAACGCCGCACGCCGGGTGGATGAGATCGTGGCACGATTGTCGGTTCCACCGGCTGATTTGGCGCCCGTGGATATCGACACGGGTGGCGACGCGTCGGTGGAGTGCGCTTCGAATTTCAGCCAGCGGGATTTCGAGGAGGCGGTGCGGAAGTGCGTGGAGTACATACGGGCGGGGGATATCTTTCAGGTGGTGATTAGTCGGCGGTTGGAATTGCCAATTTCGTCGTCGCCATTCGAAATTTACCGGACTTTGCGGGTGGTGAATCCGAGTCCGTTCATGTTTTATTTGCGCTCGCCGAGCGTGACCTTGGTGGGGAGTTCGCCGGAGGTGATGGTGCGGGTGGTGGATCGGCGGGTGACGGTGCGACCGCTGGCGGGGACGCGCCGCCGGGGCCAGACGGAGGAGGAGGACCGCCGGCTGGCGGCGGAATTGTTGGCCGATCCCAAGGAGCGGGCGGAGCACGTGATGCTGGTCGATTTGGGCCGCAACGACGTGGGGCGCGTGGCGCGGTATCGGTCGATCGAATTGACGGACGTGATGACGGTCGAGCGGTATAGCCATGTGATGCACATTAGCAGCAACGTGAACGGGGAATTGGCGGAGGGGAAGGACGCGTTTGACGCGCTGCGGGCGTGTTTGCCTGCGGGGACGGTTTCGGGCGCGCCGAAGGTGCGGGCGATGGAGATTATTGACGAGATGGAACCATGTCGGCGCGGGCCGTATGCGGGGGCGGTGGGGTACGTGGATTTCGCGGGGAACATGGATACGTGTATTGCTCTGCGGACGATTGTGATTCAGGGGGAGCGGGCGTACGTGCAATCGGGGGCGGGGATTGTGGCGGATAGCGATCCGCGGAGCGAGTTTCAGGAGACGCAGAACAAGGCGCGGGGGTTGCTTAAGGCGATCGAGATCACGGAGCGGCGGGAGGGGAAGTAGCGGGCGGAGGCGGTTTGTTGGGGATTGGCGGGGGATCGCTCGGAGGACTTACGTCGACGGCTGGGGGTGGGGGAGGGTATTGCGCGCGGCGAAACTGCGGAAAATTGGTTGTGCGCGTTTTTTTTCGCGGTGAAATCGTAGTTTGGCGCAAGGGGTTTGCCGGTAAGGGAGTTGCGGAAGGGACGGGGTTTGTCGCGGTACAGAATGTGGGCGTTTTGGGAGTGAACTGCGCGCGATGACCTGTGCACGCGGTGGGGGGATGTTGTGGGGGCGGATTTGACGTAACTGGGATTGAGGTGGCGGGACGCGGCGGAGCGGTTTTGGGTGTGCATAGGGTCGGCGCGGAGGGGGGCTGGGCC